>JAYVOI010000176.1:0-10699 GCA_043758005.1 Ilumatobacteraceae bacterium | reverse complement strand
GACGGGGCTATAGCTCAGTTGGTTAGAGCGTCACACTGATAATGTGAAGGTCGCTGGTTCGATTCCAGCTAGCCCCACGGTGAAAGCACTGCGTCGAGCGTTTGTGGCCCTCTCTCTTGCCGGTGCAGTCGCCGGCATCTTGCGAGTACGCGGCAAGGGGGGTGTTCCCCCGCAGGAGGGTGGCTGGCGCGAGCTCAAACTGCCCCCGACATGACTGCGCCCGACGCCGGTCCGATCGTCGGACTCGTCGGCTACGGGGTGACCGGCCGGCGCATCGGTACGCACCTGTTGCGTCAGGGGACCAACGTGGCCGTCTTCGACCCCGGAGCGCCCGGGTCGCCGCGTGGCGCCGTGAAGGTTGCCCATTCTGCAGATCTCGCGGTCACCGATGTGGTCGCCCTCTGCCATCCGCATCCCCACGCCCAGCTTGCTGCCGAGTTCTTGGCGGCTGGGGTTTCGGTGGTGTCGATGTCTGCCGACATCACCGACGTGCGCACGCTGGTCGACCTGCATGACCGTGCCCACCGGAGCGGGGCGGTCCTGATCGTCGGTGCGGCGATGAGCCCTGGCCTGTCGGGCCTGCTGGCCGATCACCTCTGCCGGCAGTTGCACGTCGCCGAAGAGATCCACGTCGCCACTCACGGCACCGCCGGCCCGGCGTGCGCAGCACAGCACCACGATGCCCTCGGCGAGACGGCGATCGGGTGGCACGACGGGGTGTGGATCGAACGTCCGGGCGGCAGCGGGCGCGAGCTCGACTGGTTTCCCGAGCCGATCGGTGCACGCGATTGCTACCGCGGCGCGTTGCCGGACCCGTTCCTGCTCCACCAGATCTTCCCGAGCGCGTCCCGCATCAGCGCACGCGTGTCGGGGACGCGCCGCGACCGGCTGACGGCCAGGCTGCCGATGTTGACGCCGCCGCACGCAGCCGGCGACATCGGAGCCGTGCGGGTCGAGGTGCGAGGTGCCGCCGCTGACGGTGCCAGGGTCACGGTGATCGCCGGTGCCTCCGGCCCGACGAGCCATCTGGCCGCGGCGGTGACGTCGGCATGCATCGAGGCCTGCCTCACTGGATCGATCGAGCCAGGCGTCCACGTCGTCGGCGGGGCCACACTCGATCCGCCCAAGCTCCTTCGCCGAGCGGTCGAGCTGGGTGTGCAGTTGCAAGAGTTCACCGGAGTTGCCCGGTCTTCGACGTGGTAGCAGCCCCCGCCGATACCGTTTGAGGCGTGAGTGACACTCCAACCGATCCCGTGATCCCGTGGCTGCCCGAGGGCCGAACGCTGTCGGTCCCGGGTCGCGGCGAGCTGTTCTACCGCTTCCATCGTCACCCCGACCCCGATGCGCCCATCGCCATCTTGTTGCACGGCTGGACCGCCAGTGGCGATCTGCAGTTCTTCACCGCCTACGAGGCTTTGGCCGAGCGCGTCTCGTTCATCACGATCGATCATCGCGGCCACGGCCGCGGGTTGCGATCCGAGCAACGATTCGAACTGGAAGACGTGGCCGACGATGCGGCAACGTTGATCGAGTCGTTGGGGGTCGCCCCTGTCATTGCTGTCGGATACTCGATGGGTGGACCGTTGGCGATGTTGCTGGCGCGCCGTCACCCTCAGCTGGTGAGGGCAATCGTTGTCGAGGCGACGGCGCTGGAGTGGTGCTCGTCGTGGATCGACCGCGTGCGTTGGAAGACCGTGCGGATCGTCGGCCCGATGCTGCGTTCGTTCGCCTATCAACGGTGGCTGCGGCACGGCATCCGACGGTTGCTGGGCAGGGATCACCCGACGCAGGTGTACGTGCCGTGGCTCAGCGGTGAGATGCGCCGCAACGATCCGCAAGCGATCGTGCAGGCCGGCCAAGCCCTCAGTCGTTTCGATGCCAGGCCGTGGGCTGCCGATCTGCACAAGCCTGCGGCCTCGATGATCACGACTCGCGATCGCCTGGTGAAGCCCCGCAAGCAGCGCGCCCTTGCCGGGGCGCTCGGCGCCGAGGTGCGCGAGCTCGCCGGCGATCACCTCAGCGCGTGGGTGCATCCCGACGAGTTCGCGTCCACAACGGTCGAACTGATCGAGTTGGTCGCCAAGTCGTCGGCGCCCTGAACGAGGGTCAGTCGTCGTCGACCTTGTCGAGCCGTGTCTCGAGTGACCCGAGCCGATCCGCCAGACGCTCGACGGCGCGACCGATCCGCTCGAGGTGATCTTCCAACTCGCTGGAGCTGGCAACATCCGACAAGCCGAGACGTACACCGGCGAGCTCGCGGGCCAAGAACTCGGTGTCGACCTGGGTGCGTTCGGCGACGCGCCGATCGATTTCGGTCTGCACTCGGTCGCGCTGTTCTTGACGGTTCTGGGCAAGCAGGATCAGTGGCGCCGCGTACGCGGCCTGCAGCGACAGCAGCAGGGTCAACAGCTGCAACTGCTTGCCGTCGTTGATCAGATGGATCTGATTGAAGATGATCCACAAGGCGATGAACACGCTCTGGAAGACCAGGAAGCGGGCGGTGCCGATTGTACGGGCGATGGTCTCGCTGAACTGCCCGAATGCCTCGGGGTCGTAGTGCACGCCGAGCCTTCTGCCCTGGCGGGGTGTGGTGAGGTCCTCGCGGCGCTTCATCGCGGAACCGAAC
This sequence comes from Ilumatobacteraceae bacterium, assembly GCA_043758005.1. Taxonomy (GTDB): domain Bacteria; phylum Actinomycetota; class Acidimicrobiia; order Acidimicrobiales; family Ilumatobacteraceae; genus JAENVT01. The sequence goes on along the minus strand of JAYVOI010000176.1, from coordinate 8,073 downwards.
CCGTGCTCACCCGCCTGCGTTGGCGCCACCCGGTCGGCAACGTGCGGTCCAGCACGTCGTCGACGGTGATCGCGCCGAGCAACCGACCGGCCTCGTCGCACACACCGAGGGCGAGCATGTTGTAGCTCGCCAAGCGCTCGGCAACTTCGCGCTCGGGAAGATCGGGCGTGATCGTCGGCTCTTCTTCGATGCAGCGGCCGAGCTCGATGCTCGGTGGCTCGCGTAGCAGCCGCTGGAAGTGCACAACACCGACGTAGGTGCCGGTGGGCGTCTTGTAGGGCGGCTGCACGACGAACACCTGGGCGGCGATCGAGACCAGCCAGTCCGGGTTACGTATCTCGGCGAGCGCTTCAGCGACGGTTGAGGTGGGCCCGAGGATGATGATGTCGGGCGTCATCAGCGCGCCGGCGGTGCCCTCGTCGTAGCTCAACAGGCGACGAACCTGATCGGCGTCTTCGGCATCCATCGCTTCGAGGATTCGGGTTCGTTGCTCGCCGGGCATCTCGGCCAGCAGGTCGGCCAGGTCGTCGTACTCCATCTCTTCGAGCACGTTGACGAGACGCTCGAGGTCGAGTCCTTCGATGATTCGCAACTGCTCGGACTCCGGCAGCTCCTCCAGCAGATCGGCCAACCGCTCGTCGTCCATTGCCTCGGCCAACTGCTTGCGTTGCGCCATCGGCATCGAACGGACGATGCCGGCGACGTCGCTGGGATGCATGTCGCGTAGCCGGGCGACCTCTGCAGCCACCTCGGACCCTGCGGTTTGGAACAGTTCAGGGAGCTCGGCGACATCGACCAAGCGGTAGCTCGGCCGACGACGCAATGCGCTGCGCCGGGAGAGGCGCACCTTGGCCAGTTGCCACCACGTCTGGCGGCCGTCGCCGCCGGCGCGCATGGCGACATCGCTGACGGTCTCGTCGCCGATCCGCCGATCGATGATGTCGCGTCCGATCAGCACCTCACCGGCCTTGGGCTTGAACGGGTTGAGGTCGACGTCCCAACTGCGCAGCCGGGCACCGTCGCTGTCGATCGCTGCCAGCCGACCGGCGTTGACGAAGATCCGCCGGCGCTGACTGGTGGCGACGAATCCGAGCACGCGTGGCGCGACTCCTGCTCGGCCGGGAATGACGACGATGTCGTCGAGACGACCGATCGGCGCACCGCCGGCGTCGAGCAGCGGCAGGCGCATGACTCGAAATGCGTAGATCAGCTCGCCTGCCATGCCCGCCAGGCTACCCCGCATGCCTGCTCAGACGGGATGCATTGACCTGCTCGTCGGCTGTGATTTCGACCAAGGTGTCGGAGAACGCCGCGCCGCCACCCCACTCGGTGAGGGTGTCGTTGGTCAGTGAGTTGGCAACCATGCCATCGAAGTGGTGGCGGCTCCACCAACCCCACGGGATCGACACCAGGCCTGGCCGGACGCGGTCGGTGATCCGAGCCGGGACCTCGAGCGAGGCCCGGTCGTTGAAGACGTGAACCGATTGGCCCTCGACGATGCCGCGGGCCGTCGCGTCGTGGGCACACATCTCGACGAACGGCCCCGACTCGCGACCACCGTGACCTGGGAGGTGCGAGTAGCCGGCGTTGAGGAACCGGTTGTGATGCTTCGGCGTCATCAACTGCAGCGGGTACCGCCCGGCGAGCACCGTGCCGGGGCCTTCGACGGGCGGCACGAACGTGGGGAGGGCCGGCTGCCCCATGGCCACGAGAGCTTCGCTGACGAACTCGACGCGGCCGCTGTCGGTGGGGAACACGCCGTCACCGAACGGTCGCCCGTCGGCGGGATATGGCACGCGAACGAACCCGACGCGACGCAACTCGTCGACGTCGATGCCGGGCAGCGAATCGCGAATGGCGGTGAGGTCGTCGTCGAACAGGGCCGGGTCCTCGTAGCCCATCGCCGTGGCGAGTCGGCGGAAGACCTCGCTGTTGCTGACCGACTCGCCGCACGGATCGATGGCGGCCTCGTTCCAACTGAGCCACAGGTGACCCCACGGTGCCACGACGTCGTGGGCTTCGATCTGTGTCGTGGCCGGCAGCACGATGTCGGCGTAGCGGGCCGTGTCGGTGACGAACTGCTCGTGCACCACCGTGAACAGATCGTCGCGCAGCATGCCGGCGCGGATCTTTTCGCTGTTCGGCGCGATCGCCATGGGGTTGCAGCCCCAGACCATCAGGCCTCTGATCGGTGGGCCGGTGGCCTCGGTCAACGTCTCGCCGAGCCGGCTCATGTTGACCCACCGCGGCTGGCGGTCACCCAACAGATCTGGGCGCTCCAGCACCTTGCCGTCGACGACGGATCCGGACCACACACCGACGGATCGGGCCAGCCCGCCACCACGATCCTGCCAGGCACCGACCAACGCCGGCAGACAGGCGAGCGTGCGGAAGAACATCGCCCCGTTCTCGTGGTGCTCGGCACCGATCAACGTGCGAATGACGGCCGGTCGGATGGTGCCGTACATCTCGGCGAGGCGTTCGATGTCGGCGGCAGCGACACCACACCTTGCGGCGGCGCGCTCGGGCGTCCACTCGTCGACGTGCAACGCCAACTCGTCGAAGCCGAGCGTGTGGTCGGCGATCCATTGTTTGTCGGTCAAGCCGTCGCGGATCATCACGTGCATGATGGCCAGCATCATGGCGATGTCGGTGCCGGGCAGCGGCTGGATGAACCAGTCGGCGGCGTCGGCCGTGACCGTGCGGATCGGGTCGATCACCACGACGTGGGCGCCAGCGGTGCGAGCCGCTTCGATCGTCGGCCAGAGGTGGCGATTGGTCAGCTTGGTGTTCGTGCCCCACAGGATGATCAACTTCGAATGGCGGATCTCGAGCGGATCGAGGCACTTGGTCGTGCCGTTGGTCATCTTCACGCCGGCGCCGACGGTCGGTCCGCAGATGGCTCGCAGCACCCGGGTGGCACCCAACCGGTTCCAGAAGCGCTCGGGGAAGCCCATGGCCAGCAGGCTCTGGTTGCCGGCGTCGCTGTAGGGCATGATCGCCTCAGCGCCGTCGCGATCGATGATCTCGTGGAAGCGTGACGCGATCTCGGTCAGCGCTTCATCCCAGCTGATCTGTTCGAACCGGCCTTCGCCCTTCGGGCCGACCCGGCGCAGCGGGTGCAGCACGCGCTCGTCGCTGTACACCCGATCGAGGAACTTGTTGACCTTGGGGCACAGCTCGCCCTTGCTGTACGGATGACTTGGATTGCCACGCAGTTGCATGGCGACCGGGGTCGGGCCAGTTCGATCGACCGTGACGTGCCAGCCGCAGGTGTCGGGACAGTCGTGGTGACAGCTGCCGGCGATGATCTCCGCCGTTGCTCCGGCCGCAGTGCTCATGGACGTACGTTAGACCGGTGCCGACGATCCAGTTTCAGCAAGTAGTGGTGCCCGAGGGGATGATCGACCTCGGCGTCGGGCAGCCGAACAACGCGATCCTGCCGCTCGAACATGTGCGTCGCGCCGCGGCGTCGCAGTTCGCCGGCTCGCCCGAGTTCTTGCAGTACGGGGCCGAGTGGGGCGACGGACATCATCGCGTTTCCCTCGGCGAATACCTCACGCAGGCGTACGGCACCACGGTCGCGCCCGAGCAACTGTTCTCGACCAACGGTAACTCGCAGGCGCTCGACATGCTGTGCACGGTGCTGACCGAGCCGGGCGATGTGGTGATCGTCGAGGAGCCGACCTACTTCCTCGCCTTTCAGATGTTTCGCGATCACGGTCTGGAGATCCGCAGCGTCCCGATCGACGAGGATGGTCTCGTGGTGGATGCCTTCACCGACCAAGTTGCAGCCGTTCGTGCCGCTGGCAGACGGGTTGCGTTCACCTACACGATTCCTTCGTTCCAGAACCCGACCGGTGTGACGATGTCGACGCAGCGCCGCAACGAACTGGTGGCCGCTGCTGCGGCCGACGAGGTGTTGATCGTCGCCGACGAGGTGTACCACCTGTTGCACTTCGCACCCGGCGCGATGCCGCCGCCGATGTCGGCGTACGTCGACGACGGGCCGGTGCTGTCGCTCGGCACGTTCTCCAAGATCCTTGCCCCGGGCATGCGCCTCGGTTGGATCCATGGCTCGGTCGAAAGACTGGCGATGCTCGCGGACTCGGGTCTGATCCTCAGCGGCGGTGGGCTGAACCCGGTCACGTCGACCTTGGCGACGGCGATGATGCGCAGCGGATCGCAGCACGAGTACGTCGAGTGGTTGCGAGCGACGTTCGCCCGGCGATCGGCGACGATGGTCGCGGCCCTTCGCGAGCACATGCCGGAATGGGTGCAGTTCGACGCGCCGAGCGGCGGCTACTTCGTGTGGCTGCGCCTGCCGCCGCGAGCCGACGGTGCAGCGCTGCGCTTGCTGGGCAATCAGCAGGGCGTCGACGTGCGCCATGGTGCACAGTTCTCGCCGACCGGAGGGCAGCGCAATCACCTTCGTCTGAGCTATGCCTTCTACGACGACGGCGACATCGCCGAGGGCGTCGCCCGGTTGGGGCGAGCACTGCGCCGGGCGTGACCTGCGTCTCACCGCGGCGCCGCTCGGAGAGGTTGACGCGCCACGGGGTGTAACCAAACTGCAACCCGCTCGCCATCGACTTGCAGGGTGACGGACCGCTATGGTCTCGAGCTTCGGCTTGTCAGGAGCCGAAATGACAACTGACGGGGCAACGAGTGGGTACCTTCGACATGCTCATACGCGGAGGCACGGTGGTCGACGGCACCGGTGCGCCGCCACGAATCGCCGATGTGGCGATCATCAACGACCACGTCGTCGACGTCTCTCCCAGGATCGTCGGGTCGGCTGCGCGGGTGATCGATGCGACTGACCGCGTGGTCACCCCCGGCTTCGTCGACATCCACACCCACCTCGACGCCCAACTGGCGTGGGACCCCATCGGGTCGAGCAGTTGCTACCACGGGATCACCAGCGTCGTGATGGGCAACTGCGGGGTCACGTTCGCACCGTGCAAACCCGAGGACCGCGGCGTGCTGGCGGCGATGATGGAGAGCGTCGAAGACATTCCTCGCCAGGCGATCCTCGATGGGCTGGCGTGGGACTGGGTGACCTACGGCGAGTACCTCGAGAGCATGCGACGTCTCCCCAAGGGTCTCAACGTCGGTGGCATGGTCGGCCACTGCGCGCTTCGGCAATATGCGATGGGCGAACGAGGGATCGAGCAGGCGCCGCCGACGGCCGATGACCTCCACACGATGTCGGACCTGCTCGCCGAGGCGCTGCGCGGAGGAGCGTTGGGCTTCAGCACCAGTCGCACGTTCCTGCACAAGGTTCCCGACGGCCGGCCGGTACCCGGCACCTATGCCGAGCCCGACGAGCTGTTCGCCTTCGCCGAGGTGCTGCGCCGTCATGGTGCTGGCGTGTTCGAGAGCGCCAGCCGCATCGGCGAGGGCGAGCGCGACGACGCCGACATCCCGGTCACGCGAGCCGAGATGGCCTGGATGGGCGAGGTCAGCAGGCGCAGTGGGCGCCCCGTCAGCTTCGGTTTGCTGCAGCACGACAGCCGTCCGGATCTGTATGCGCGGGTCATCGAACTGGCCAAGCACGAGAACCTCACTGGGGCGATGGTGCGACCGCAGACCACGGCTCGCAGCGTGGGTGTGTTGTTCAGCCTCGATACGCGTAGCCCGTTCGACCGCGCCTCGAGCTGGCGCGAGCTGAAAGAGATGCGCAACGGCAAGAAGCTGGTGGCGTTGCGCGACCCGGTGATGCGGACCAAGTTGATCGAGGCGGCCGATGCAACACCGCCCGGCCTCGATCTGGCGCAGTTGTTCGTGGTCAACCCACTCGACGGTTCGCTGAATCGCGGCGCTCGTTACGACCTCGACCCGGCGACATCGCTGGCGGCGATCGCCCATCACCGCGGCATCAGCGCAGCGGCGGCGTACATCGAGCTGCAACTGGAGAGCGATGGCACGTTGGTGTGCAGCTTCCCGTTCCTCAACCAGCAGATGTCCGCCGTCGAGCACATGCTCGACGAACCACTGGTCACGCTCGGTCTGGCCGATGCCGGCGCCCACGTCGGGCAGATCCTCGATGCCAGTCAGCCGACGTTCCTGCTGTCGTACTGGATCCGCGAGCGGAAGCGCTGGAGCCTGGAGGAAGGCGTTCGCCGGCTGACCAGCGATACGGCCGACTTGTTCGGCCTTGCTGGTCGCGGCAGGTTGACAGCGGGTAGCTTCGCCGATGTGAACGTGATCGATCTCGACGCGCTGGAACTGCCGGCGCCGTCATACGTGTACGACTTCCCGCACGGCGCCGGGCGCTACGTGCAGGGCTCGACTGGCTACGACTACACGGTCGTCAACGGCCAGGTGTTCATGGATCACGGCGAGCACACCGGTGCGTTCGCCGGGGCGATGCTGAAGAACCCGGCGGCGGGTTGATCGACACCGCCACGTTCACCTGCCCCCGCTGCGGCTCGAGTGTCGACGAGCGATTCTACGGACCGTGCCAGTCGTGCCGTACTGACCTGCGCGCCAAGTACCTCGGCGAGGGTCGCGTGGTCGAGGTCGCCGAATACGAACCGAAGATGAACGTCACGCCGAATGCAGTCGCGTTGAAGGACGACTGAGCCGCGTCGCTACGCCGACGGGTTCGGCAGGCCTGCGCCGGGCCGGAACGTGGTGTCGTTCTCCGGTTCCTCGTCCTTTGCTGCGCGCGCTGAGGCCCGCTCGGCCATCTGCGTCATCGTCGTGGCCATCGCCGCGGCTGCGCCGTCGTGCGCCAGGATCTTGCTCATCACCGCTGCCGATGCACCGCCGATCAACTCGGCCTTGTTGGCTTCGACGTAGTTGGCCGATGCCTGCATCGGTCGCACCGTGCCGTTGAGGGCCGGGATCACGTAGCGGGCGACGAGATCCCACGAGCGTCGAGCGTTCTCGCGGTTGGCCCAGTCGTGGGCGAAGCCCAGCACGACACCGAACCCACTGGTGAGCTTCTGCAGGTTCTCGATGGCCTCGATGAGATCGTCGGGCGTGCCGATCACCGCTGCGCCGCCACCCTCGGCACCGCTCTCGGCGACCTGGTCGAGCAGATCCCAGGGGTCCTCGACGTGGGTCGCACCCGGCCGGCCGAGCACACGAACGTTGTACTCGTTGTGCCAACGATGCAGGCCGTGCACCGCCTCGCGCCGGGCCTGCTCCTTGGTCTCGGCGATGTGCCAGCTCATCAACACTCGCCAATCGGCGCGGTCGACCGTCGTGCCGTGCTGTGCAGCAGCCTCCTCCGCAAAGCCCCACTGCGTCGGGAGGGCCTGCAGTCCTTCGGCGCTGTTCGACGCGATCGAGAGCACGCCGATCCCGTACTTGCCGGCGATCTGCATGCCGCTGGGGCTGATGCTCGACGCCGTGGCCATCGGCATGCGCTCTTGGATCGGCAGGACCTGCAGTGCCGCGTCGCGCAACGTGAACCAGTCGCTGTCGTAGTCGAACCGCTCTTCGCCGTTGAGCAGACGGATGATCACACCCATCGCCTCGTCTTGCCGGTCGCGCTGTACCATCGGGCTGATACCCAGCGTTCGGGCATCGCTGGGCAACGCACCCGGCCCGCTGCCGAACATGGCCCGGCCCTTGGTCATGTGATCGAGTTGGGCGATTCGTTGGGCGACGTTGAACGGGTGGTGGTACGGCAACGACACCACGCCGGTGCCGAGCTTGATCGTGCTGGTCACCTGCCCGGCGGCGGCCAGGAACATCTCCGGCGAGGCGATCATCTCCCAACCGGTGGAGTGATGCTCGCCGCACCAGAACTCGTCGTAGCCGAGGTGGTCGAGGTGTGTGGCCAATTCGAGATCACTCTGGAACTGCAACGTCGGGCTCTCACCGATGGGGTGGTGAGGGGCGAGGAACGTACCGAAACGGAGGCGTGGTGACCGCATGCCGTCAGACTAGAGATCGATGCCGGAGCACCTCGGCCCGGACCGCTGAGTCGTGAATCAGCACGGCAAATCTTTGGCGCCTGCCGCTATCCTGAGGACTCCCTTCGGGGACGTAGCTCAGTTGGCAGAGCGCTACCTTTGCAAGGTAGATGTCAGGGGTTCGATTCCCCTCGTCTCCACC
>JAYVOI010000175.1:0-4622 GCA_043758005.1 Ilumatobacteraceae bacterium | reverse complement strand
TGACGGGGTGGCGCGTCGGCTGGATGATCGGGCCGAACGATGTGATGAAGGCGGCGATCAACTTCCAGTCGCACAGCACTTCCAACGTCGACAACGTCGCCCAGGTGGCCGCGCTCGAGGCCGTCAGCGGTGACCTCTCCGCGGTGGCCATGATGCGCGAGGCGTTCGCACGCCGCGCTGTGACCATGCACAACATGCTCAACGCCATCCCCGACGTCTCGGCGATCGTGCCGCAGGGGGCGTTCTACTGCTACCCCAACTTCTCCGGGTTGCTCGGCCGCCCACTCGGCCCCAACGGGACCGTCAGCGCGACCACGATGGCCCTCGCCGACAACATCCTCAGCGAGGCCAAGGTCGCCTTCGTGCCCGGCGAGGCCTTCGGTACGCCCGGCTACGCGCGGTTCAGCTTCGCGATGGCCGACGTCGACATGGAGGAAGGCATTCGCCGCATCCACGAATGGGTCAAGGCCTGACGAGGTCTTGGTAGCGAATCGCTACCAACCTTGCCTTCGCCGTCGAAGAGATGCTGGAAGATCTGGCAACGCTCGCGGTGGTTCGCGTGCCGATCGAGCAACTGTGCTCGCTCGTCGTACCCGGAACATAGGTCGGCTACTGCCACCAGAGTTGGTGGTGAGTCGCCAGGCCGGTCAGCACGACGAGGCAGAGACATTCGGCGACCTGTTCGCAGGTGCCCAACACGTCGCCGCTGATGCCGCCGATCTTGCGCATGGCCAGCCACCGCACGGCCACGATCGAGCCGACCACGACTGCGGCGAGCGGTGCAACCCACCAGCCGACGGCAATGGCGGCCAGCGCCAGCCCGCCGACCATCCCGATGATCGCTCGGGATCGCGTGGTCGCCTGCCCGTAGTCGGCGCCGAGACCTTGGTGTGTGGCAAGCGGGGCAGCGCCCATCAGGCCGACCGCCGCGCCGCGTGCTGCGGCGTGCGCCGCAACGGCTGCGGCGAACATCGTCGCCGGGCCCGGCATCGAACCGAGGCAGACGATGCGCACGACGATCGAACTGCAGAGCGCGGCCACCCCATAGCTGCCGTGGCGTGAGTCCTTCAGGATCTCCAGGCGACGCTCGATCGTCCAGCCGCCGCCGAACGCATCGGCCACGTCGGCCAGACCATCCTCGTGGAACGCGCCGGTGATCAGCAACCCGACGACCACGGCGACTGCCGCTGCCACCAGCGGAGGAACCACGTGCCACAAACCGGCGGCAGCGCCACCGACGGCGGCACCGATCAACACGCCGACCAGCGGGAACCATGGCACGCTGGCGGCCACATCGGGTTCGCGACGCAGCCGGATGGGGATGCGCGTGAGGAACTGGGTGGCGGCGAGCAGGCCCGTCAGCCGAACCACTCCCCGAACGTCGGCACATCGGTGATGCCAGCGCACGACATCGCCACCAACGGCACCGCGGCCATCGCGCCCGAGCCCTCGCCCAGCCGCATCTCCAGATCGAGCAACGGTTGCTTGCCGAGCCGCTCGAGCAGGCGTCGGTGGCCGGGCTCCGACGAGCAGTGACCGACTCGGCAATGGTCGATCGCACCGGGTCGGCTGAGTGCGAGGGGCAACGCCGACGCGGTGACGACGTAGCCATCGAGCACCACCGGCAGGTGGCGGAGCCTGGCCGCAACGATGGCCGCCGACATCGCCACCAGCTCGGCGCCGCCCACCTCGCGCAGCACCTCCACAGGATCGGTCACCCCGGCGATTCGATCGACCGCCAGCCGCACCGCTTCGCGTTTGCGCTGCAGGCCTTCGTCGTCGACGCCGGTGCCCCGGCCGACCCACGCCTCGATCTCGCCACCTGCGAGTGCAGCCGCGACCGCTGCGGCAGCGGTGGTGTTGCCGATCCCCATCTCGCCGAGCACCAAGAGATCGGCGTCGAGTTGCTCGACCGCATGACGACCGGCGGCGCACGCCTCGTCGAAGCGCTCCGGAGACATCGCCGATTCGAAGCGGATGTCGCCGGTCGGCCGCCCGACACCGACGTCGATGGCGTCGACGGTTGCGCCGGCGACGGCAGCGAACGCACTGACGGTCGACTTGCCGGCGCGATACGCGGCCAGCATCGCCGCGGTCACGTCGACGGGATACTTGCTGACGCCGGCCGCGGCGACGCCGTGATCCGCAGCGAAGATCAGCGCAGCCGGCTTGCGCACAGCGGGCGCCGGCGTGCCCTGCCACTCGGCGACCCAGGCGGCGACCTCGTCGAGACGCGCCAGAGCGCCCGCTGGGCGGAGGATGTCGGCGGCGCGGGTGCGCACCGCATTCGCAGCATCGTGATCACCGGGCGGCATCGTTGCCAGTGCATCGGAGAGCCAGGTCATGACAGTTCCTTCCATGGATCCTCGAGCCGTAGGGCCTTGCCAGCGACCATCAACAACGTGGTGGTTGCGACCGCGGCAATCAACTGGTTGGCGCGCCCGAGATCGTCGCGATACCGGCGGCCGAGATCGGTCTCCGGGTGAACCCCCAGCCCGACCTCGTTGGTGATCACCACGCTGGGCCCGCGGCGTTCGTGGAGCGCGCTGACGACACCGGTTGGATCGACGTCGCCGCGGTGATGCAGTTCGTTCGCGACCCACACGGTGATGCAGTCGACGATCAGCAAGGCGTCGGCAGGCGCGCCGGCAATCGCTGCGTCGAGGTCGAGCGGTGCCTCGACTGTCGGCCAGCCGGGTCGATCGCTCTGATGACGGGCGATGCGGTCGCGCATGTCGTCGTCGAACGGCTGGGCCGTGGCGATCATCACGACATCGCCGTCGTGCCGTCGACCCATCTCGACCGCCAGCGCCGACTTGCCGCTGCGCACCCCACCGATCACCAACGTGAGGTTGCCCACCTCAGTACTCGATGCCCTTCTTGGCGGTGATGCCTTGGTCGTAGGCGTGCTTGATCTTGCGCATCTCGGTGACGGTGTCCGCGATCTCGATGATCTCCTGCGGGCAGTCGCGTCCCGTGACGATGATGTTGACGTTGGCCGGGCGGTTGCTGAGGGCATCGACCACTGCGCCAGTGTCGATCCAGCCCCATGTGCACAGGTAGGTCAGCTCGTCGAGGATGACCAGGCGGTGCTTGCCTTCGGCGATCACGTCGGCGGCGATCTTCCACGCCCGCTGGGCAACATCCTTGTCGTGATCGAGGTCGGTCGAGTCCCACGTGAACCCTTCGCCGAGCGAGTGCCACTCGACGCCGAGCTGCCGGCCGATCTTCTCCTCACCGACCTTCCACTCACCGCTCTTGACGAACTGCAGCACGGCGACCGGCCAGCCCATGGCTACCGAACGAAGCATCACGCCGAAGGCCGCGCTGCTCTTTCCCTTCCCGTCACCGGTGTTGACCAGCAGCAGCGAATCGGCTCGTGCGAGCTGCTGCGGTCGAGGGTCTTGGGTAGGGGGAGTGTCGGTCATGGAGTGTGGAGCATACGCAGCCCACTGCTAGCGTAAGCGCCGTTCGGCTTGCCGAATGTATGGAATCCAGCGAAGTCCGGTGAGATCCCGGCACTGTCCCGCAACGGTGGTTCGTGTTCGACACGACGAGTCCGGTCGCCTCGTTCTGTACGCGTAACCCAGACCCTCGAGGCAAGGGCGGTTCGCGGTGGTGCTCCCACCGGTTCCCTCACTTGTCCTCCACCACTATGGAGGATTTTCATGAAATGGACCCCGTTCCCGGTTGCTCTGGCGGCCGTGATGTTGCTCGGTGCGTGCGGCGACGACAACAAGGCGGCCAGCGATACGTCGCCGGCCATCGTTGCGGTCACGACTCCCGCGGTCGATGCGTCGACGACCTCGACACTGCCGGCTCCCAGCAAGATCGTCAGCCTGTCGCCGACCGGTACGGAGATGCTGTTCGCCATCGGTGCGGGCGACCAGGTTGCGGCAGTCGATGATCAGTCGAACTACCCACCCGAGGCGCTGCAGAAGCCGCACGATCTCTCCGGGCTCGAGCCCAACGTCGAGGCGATCGCGGCACTCAAGCCCGACCTGGTCGTGATCGCCGACGACTTCACCGGGCTGACGAAGCAGCTCGAGGCGCTCGGCCTGAAGGTGTGGAGCGGTCCTGCGGCAACGACGTTCGACGGGGTCTATGAGCAGATCGAGCAGCTCGGCGCAATCACCGGTCACGTGGCCGATGCCGCCGAGTTGGTGTTGAAGATGCAGACCGACATCGCTGCCGCGGTGAAGGCTGCGCCGAAGCCGGCGACGCCGATGACCTACTACCACGAGCTCGACAACACGTACTACAGCATCACCGAGAACACGTTCATCGGGCAGGTCTATTCGCTGTTCGGCCTGCAGAGCATCGCCGATCTGCAAGAGGTCGACAGCGACTATCCGCAGTTGTCGGCCGAGGCGGTCATCTCCGCCAACCCCGACTTCATCTTCCTGGCCGACGGAGCGTTCGGCGAGTCGGCTGAGACCGTCGCGGCACGGCCCGGCTGGGGTTCGCTGAAGGCCGTGACCAACGGCAACGTCGTGGTCGTCGACGGCGACATCTCGTCGCGTTGGGGACCGCGCATCGCCGACTACATCAAGGCCGTCTCGGCCGCCGTGGCCAAGGTGGCGGTGTCGGGCTGACGTGAACATCGCGACGCGCCGGCGGTG
>JAYVOI010000174.1:0-4629 GCA_043758005.1 Ilumatobacteraceae bacterium | reverse complement strand
CAATCAGCACGGCACGGCCATGGCGGTCAGCAATGCCCAGCAGCGATTGGCTTGCCGCGGCGGCGAAATCGATGACCGTGAAGTCGTGCGTCGCATCGACGAGATCGAGGCAATGATGCGGCACCGTCGACCGGTCGGCCATCGACGGCTTGGCGGTGCCGATGTTCATCCGCCGGTAGACCTGCATGGCATCGACGACGACCAGTTCGACCTCGTCGTGGCGGTCGGCCAGCGCCATGGCGACGTCGCTCTTTCCGGATGCGGTCGGCCCCAGGATGATCAGGGGGTCGATGGTCACCCGGCGAGCACGGCGATGCGCCGCTTGTGCAACGGCTCGGACAACAACTCGACGAACTGTCCGATCAGATGGTGCGGTGCGGCACGGGTGACCTCGACGGTCGCATACGCCCCAGCGCGAACCGGCTGAGGCGGCGTGAAGTGCACCAGCTTGTTCTGCCGCGTGCGGCCGGACAGCACCGATGGGTCCTTCTTGCTCGGGCCCTCGACCAGCACCTCCTCCAACCGGCCGACTCGGGCCTCGTGCTTGGCGAGTGCGCTCCGCTCGACAACGACTCGCAGTCGCTCAAAGCGCTCGGCAGCGACTGCCGGCTCGACGAAACGGTCGGTCATCTCGGCGGCCTCGGTTCCCGGTCGCGGCGAGAACACGAAGGTGTAGGCGTAGTCGTACTCCGCTGCCGCGGCGACCTCGAGCGTTGCGGCGAAGTCGTCGTCGGTCTCGCCCGGAAAGCCGACGATGATGTCGGTCGACACGGCGAGGTCATCGACGACTGCCCGACCGGCAACGAGGCGCTGCAGGTATCGGTCGGCGGTGTACCCACGGTGCATCGCGGCCAGCACCCGGTCACTGCCCGACTGCAGTGGGTAGTGAAGGTGCTCGCACACCGACGACGTCGCGGCCATGGCGGCGAAGGTGTCGGCGCGCATGTCTTTCGGATGCGGACTGGTGAAGCGCACCCGCCGGATGCCCTCGATCGCCCCAACCTGGGTCAACAGCTCGGCGAACATCGGTCGCAGCCGGGCGTCGATATCGCCGGCCTGGCGAGCGGTCAGTTGCAGATCTCGCCCATAGCTGTTGACGTTCTGGCCGAGGAGGGTGATCTCGCTGACGCCGTCGCCCGCCAGCCGGCGGACCTCGGCGACGATGTCGGTGAACGGGCGGCTGATCTCGGCGCCACGAACCGCCGGCACGATGCAGAACGCACACGAGTTGTCGCAGCCGATCTGGATGGTCACCCATGCGTTGTACGTGGTCTCGCGCCGCGCCGGCAGCGCGCTGGGGAACATGGCCTGATCGTCGAGCACCGCCTCGTCGAGGATCTCCGTGATCGGTCCCACGGCGCGCGCCTCGCCGATCAGCTCTGCGGTGCGATGCACGTTGTGCGTGCCCAGCACGACGTCGACGTATGGCGCCTTGGCGCGGACCAGGTCGCGGTCTTTCTGCGCCAAGCAGCCGGCCACGACGATCTGGCGGCCGTCGCGCTGCTCTTTCCACGGCTTCAGCCAGCCCAGCGTGCCGTACAGCTTGTTGTCGGCGTTCTCCCGGATGCAGCACGTGTTGAGCACGACGACGTCAGCGTCGTCGGTGGAGTCGGCCGGCACGAGACCATCGGCTTCGAGCAGGCCGGCGATGCGTTCGGAGTCGTGTTCGTTCATCTGGCACCCGAAGGTGCGCACCACGTAGCGGCGGGTCACGGCCGATAAGGCTACCGACCGTGCGGTGGCCGGGCCCGGTCGGTTCCGGGACGACGGGCCAGCGGTCGCTAGGCCGATCGCTACTGCATGCCGCCGGCGACGATGCCGACGAAGAAGGCCAGCAGCTCGGGATCACCGTCCTGGACGGGTGGCGCGCCACCGCGACTCCACAACCAGCGGTCGAGCTCGACGACATCGGATGCGGTCACGACGGTGGCCGCCGTCCCGCTCGCGCCGTCGGCCCGCTCGGCCTCCAGGATGCGCTCGTCGTACGTCTTCCCGGTGTTCGGCGAGGTGCCGGTCATCTGCCCGGCGTGCAGGCGCCAGCGTCGAGCGGCGTCTGAAGCGACGACGTCGATCACCGCCCCGTCGGGCGTGAACGTGGCCCACGCCGGGCGCCAGGCGAAGGCGATGGTCAGTGCGGCGTCGACCCCGTCAGCGGCCAGCAGTGCATCGACCGGAGCGTGCGGAACCCGGGCCGCGAGCTCGGCATCGTGCCGGTGCATCAACGCCTCGTGCGCCTGCCAGCGCAGCACGAAGCCCGACGACTGCGCGGTGGACCACGTCCACACTGGCGCGTCCGACCCGGCCTCGGTCAGTGCAGCGAGCAGCCGGCCCGTGGCGTGGCGACCGAGGGCGAGCAGGTCGTCGTAGCCTTCAGGCCGGGCCGGAGCCCGCTCCTCGGCGACCTCGGGCGACTGCAACCGCCCGTCGAGGATCTCGGCCCAGAAGCTGTGGACCTCGGCGAGGTGCCACAGCAGGTCGGCCGCCGACCAGTCCGGGCACGTGGGCACCGGACCAGCCGGATCGGCGTCCCGGAGCACGACGGCGAAGCGCTCCGACTCGGCGGCGACGTGCGCGAGGTAGTCCAATGGGCTCGACATGGTGGGCTCCTTTCCCGTGGGACTCGTCCAAGATGGTGGCCGACGGATGATGGCCGACGGCTCAGTCCGGCAGCTCGATCGAGCCGTCGGCGCGCAGCGGGAAGCCGGGGTTGTGCGCCAGCTCCCACAGGTGGCCGTCGAGATCGGCAACGTAACCGGAGTACCCGCCCCAGAACACGCGCTCGGGCGACTTGACCAGCGCGCCGCCCGCCGCCACCCACGCCGACGCGGCGGCATCGACCGCCTCGGGTGAGACGAGGTTGATCGCCACCGTCACGCCACGAAAGCCGTGACCTTCGGGCGACACCTTGGCGTCTTCGGCCAACGGCTCGCGCCCGTACAGCGAGATGACTGCGCCGCCGGTGTGCAAAAACGAGACGCTTCCTAGTTGCGACGCGCCGGACGCTCGCCAGCCGAGCGACGTGTAGAACGCGGTGGCCCGGGCAACATCGCTCACGCCGAGCGTGACGATGGTGACCCGGGCCGGGACGGCGCCCTCGTCCACCGCTACTCGATCTCGATCGGCGCGTCGTCCGCCGGCGTGAACGCCTCGTCGACATCGCCGATGCCCGCCGCCGACCGGAGGCGCTCGCTGATCTCGACCATGATCTCGGGGTTGTCGAGCAGGAACTTCTTGGCGTTCTCCCGACCCTGGCCGAGCTGCTCACCGTCGTAGGTGAACCAGGCGCCGGACTTCTTGACGATGCCCATCTCGACGGCGAGGTCGAGCACCGAGCCCTCACGACTGATGCCCGTGCCGTACATGATGTCGAACTCGGCCTGCTTGAACGGCGGGGCCACCTTGTTCTTCACGACCTTGACCCGGGTGCGGCTGCCGACGACCTCGACCCCGTCCTTGATCGATTCGATGCGGCGGATGTCGAGACGGACCGACGAGTAGAACTTCAGCGCCCGACCGCCCGGCGTGATCTCGGGAGAGCCGAACATGACGCCGATCTTCTCCCGCAGCTGGTTGATGAAGATGGCGATGGTGTTCGACTTGTTGAGGTTGGCCGTGAGCTTTCGCAACGCCTGGCTCATGAGGCGGGCCTGCAGACCGACGTGGGTGTCACCCATCTCGCCTTCGATCTCGGCCCGGGGCGTGAGGGCGGCCACCGAGTCGATGACGACGACGTCGAGGGCGCCGGAGCGGATGAGCATGTCGCAGATCTCGAGCGCCTGCTCCCCGGTATCGGGCTGGGAGATGAGCAGCTGGTCGATGTCGACACCGATGGCCTTGGCGTAGATGGGGTCCATGGCGTGCTCAGCGTCGATGTAGGCGCAGATGCCGCCGTTGCGCTGCGCCTCGGCCACGACGTGCATGGCGAGGGTCGACTTGCCCGACGACTCCGGACCGAAGATCTCGACGACACGCCCGCACGGCAGCCCGCCGACCCCGAGGGCGATGTCGAGGGCCATGGCCCCGGTGGGAATGGTCTGGATCGCCATGGACGTCTTCTCGCCCATGCGCATGATCGAGCCCTTGCCGAACTGCTTGTCGATCTGGGCGAGCGCCATGTCCAGCGCCTTGTCACGCTCTACTGCTGCCATCGTTCCGTCTCCTTGAATCGCTCTGTGTACCGGTCCGCAAACCCCGTCGGCTGCGGTTCCCGCCTGGGCGGAACCGGTTCGCACGGCCCCGAATGTCGTTGTTGGTCACCGTACGGAGGGGGTGTGACAGAGATCCCCCGCCCAGCCCGGGCGCTACTGCCCGGACGGAACGACACAAGCGTAACTTCGAACGTCTGTTCGGTCAAGCATCCGGCGGATCCGACGCCTTCGACGCTGCGTGCGCCGCCGCGTCGGCGATCTCTCCCGGCTCCAGCGGGTGCATCGCGAGATCGAACGCCGCCCACAGTGTCTGGCTCACCGGAAACATCGCGATCGGCACGACGAGCGCCACGGCGAGCGTCGCAACCAACGTCGGCAGCGGCGGTAGATCCGGGTACGTGGCCACGATCGCCACCGCGAGCGTGAGCGCCAGAGCCCCGAAGGTGACCGCGATGTTCATCGTGATCGCACCGAGCTCGAA
>JAYVOI010000173.1:0-4633 GCA_043758005.1 Ilumatobacteraceae bacterium | reverse complement strand
GGACGGCGACATGGTGCTCGAGGTCGGCCTCGCTCCACGTCGTGACGGCATCGGCCAACTGCCCAGGATCGGCGATGGTGCGCAGGATCTCGGGCAGCCGGCGGCTGTTGCGCAGCTTGGCGATCTCGTCCAGCACGACACGCAACTCACGCGTCGCCGCCTCGACCCGCGGGCTCGGGCGCCCGTCGCTGTGCAGCTCGACCTCGACGTGGTCACTGCCGCGCTCGCTCGGGCACCGAGCGACGATTCGGGCACGGACCTCGGCCTGCACGATCGCAGCCATCTCGCCGTTGGGCATGGCCCCGGTGTTGGGGACCCGGGCCACGACGCCGATGTCGCCGGCAGCCTCGTTGTGGAGCACCAGGCGACCATCGCCGGCGGAGGCGGCCTCGACAGCCGCACGAGCAGCATCCGACGAGAGGGCAAAGGTGAAGACCGTGCCTGGCAGCACCACCGTTGGCACGGTGAGCAACGGCAGGGTGAGCTGGCGTGTGTGGAGATCGGTCATGCGTGTGGAGGGTAACAACAGAAAAGTTGAGTTGCTACTGCTCAGCTTTATTGCACCATGGCAGTGGCATGGGCCACAGCATCGTCCCACGAGGCCCGTTCGCCGAGCAGTTTGCGCATGCGCATGACCGGTTTGGGCATGCCCACGCCCAGCACGCCGCGCAATCGACCGGCATGCCCGTAGAGGGCCACGAACTTGCCGTCGAGGTCGCCCGTGATCACCCGGACCTCGTCGTCGCCGTGGGCACGGCCGACGAACTGGATGCGGCTGTCGAACTGATCGCTCCAGAAGAACGGGACCGGGGCATACGCAGTGCCCTCCTGCCCCGCCAGTTCGGCCAACAGGTTGGCCGCAGCGGCCGATCCCTGCTCGGCGGCATTGGTCCAGTGCTCGACGCGCATCTCCTCGCCGGTCTCGCCGAACAATCGGTTCACCCACCGGGCGCAATCGCCGGCGGCATAGACCCGCGACGCGGCACGCAGGGCCTCGTCGCAGACAACGCCATCACGAACATCCAGTCCGCTGCCCGCCAACCACTCGGTGGCGGGCGACACGCCGATCCCGACCACGACCACATCGGCGGGCACGACCTCCCCGTCGCCGAGGCGCACGCCCGTCACCCGCTCGCCGTCGCCCTCGATTCCGGCAACCTGCACACCACACCGCACATCCACACCGTTGCGGAGGTGCACCCTGGCCACGACCTCGCCCATCTCGGCACCCAGCCCGCGCATCATCGGCGCCGGCGCGCCCTCCAGCACGGTCACTGCGCAACCGGTCAACGTTGCGGTCGCAGCGACCTCGAGCCCGATGAAGCCGGCACCGATCACCACGACCCGGGGATGATCAGCGAGGCGCCGCCGAAGATCGAGCGAGTCGTCGAGGGTGCGCAACATCGTGATGCCGTCGAACACCGGTTGGCCGGGCAACGCCCTGGGCGCACTGCCCGTGGCGATGATCACGCCGTCGCCGACCACGACCTCGCCGGTGTCCAGCGTGACCGCGAGGGTGACGGCATCGAACGCGGTGGCCCGAACCCCGAGGCGCAGATCGAGATCAGATTCGGCCAAGGCGTCGGGCTTGCGCAACAGGATGCGATCGGGTTCCATCTCGCCCTTCAACAGCGACTTGCTGAGGGGCGGCCTGTCGTAGGGCTGGTGCGTCTCGGCGCCGACGAGCGTGATCGTTCCCGTGTACCCGTTGTTGCGCAGCGACTCGCATGCCCACAGCCCCGCCAACGAGGCGCCGACGACCACGATCCGATCCATGGGGATGCAGCTTCGCGCATCGCCCTACGATCGCCATGATGAGCGAAACGATCACCCTCGACGGCTGGCGTGGCCCGTGGCCGGACGACGACAAGGACGCCAACCTGAAAGCCGACATCGCCCTCTACGCGCACGTCGATCCGTTGCGCACGGTTCGCGGGCTGTCGGATTCGATCAACGTGCCAATCGGCGCGATCGTGCACTACGTCCTGGCCCGCTGGGCCAGTGAAGGTGCCTCGGGCCTGTTGGAGTTGGGACCGACGTTGTCGCGCCGCTTGCATGCCGTGTGCACCGACGCCGAGGCCGAGGGGTCGGACCAAGCGCGCCTCGCCGCATACGGACAACTGCGCCAGATGATCTCGTGGCTCAACTATCCCCTCGAGCACCCCGACGTCTACGACATCTAGATCGCTAGGTGCACTGGGTGCAGTGCACGTCGGGATCGGGTTGGCGACGGATCAGATCGCTGACCCAGTCGACCAGCGGTACACCTTCCACCGTCTCGGTGTAGAACGCTGGGCTGCTGAGCACGGTGTGCGAGTTGCCGGGCGAGATGTAGCTGCGCAGATCGACGCCGGCGGCCTCGATCTGGGTCTCGTTCTTGTCGATGAGGGTCACCAGGTCGTCGGCGGCGATACCGGCCAGACTGGCGAAGAAGGACTGCACCCGGTCGAAGGCGTAGTCGTGGCGGCCGAAGATGATGTCGGGATCGTGCTTGTACGCCTGCACGAACAGACCGGGGAAGCTCCACGTCTCGGCGGTCAGCCCAGCGTTCTCCGGCCACGGCGGAATCGCGCTCTCTGTACCCCACACCTGGCCGAGCGTCGCGTTGATCGCCGGGACGTCGGGGTAGGCGCCCGAGCCGTCAGCGAGCACGGTGATCGCAGCGTCCGGCAACAGATCGTGCGCCAGGCCTGCATACAGCGGCGTCGGGACAGAGCCGGCGCTCTCGCCCGTGACGACGAGCTGCGCGGTGTCGGGGAACTCGGTTGCGAGGGTCTTCAGCGCGGCCGTTGCGTCGACGGAGCCCTTGTGTTGCACGGTGAGCTCGGGGGTGTACTGGTGCGCGCTGTTGCCGAGATGCACGTCGCCGGTGCAATACGGTGCGAAGACGAATGAGTAGTCGGCCAGCGGGTTGCGAGCGTCGGTGAAGTCGAAGATCCCCGCGGAGAACCCGTTGGGATCATCGCTCGCACCGATCGTGGTCTTGTAGGAGCCGCTGTCGAACGCGCAGGTCCCCGGGTCGAAGCACGCGCCACCGCCCTGAAGGAAGAAGACCACCTTGTTCGGGTCCCCTCGATGGATCCAGTACTTGTACGGGCTGCCGTCGGCACACACGCATTCACTCGGCGCGCTGACCTCCTCCCATCCGGCAACAGGCGCCACCTCGGTGGTCGGCGCCGGAGCGGTGGTGGCCGGCGTGGTGTCAGCAGCGGTGGCCGGCGGCGGTGAGGTGGTCTCCGCGGCGGGAACCGTCACCGCGGCAACAGGAGCAACTGTGGCCGCGGTCGTCGACGACGAGTTCGATGACTCGTCGGAGCAGGCCGCGACAACCCCGAGAAGCGCGATCGCGATTGCGACGAAGCCTCTCACTTGGCACCCACCGCGTCGAGCGACTGCTTGAGCGTGGTGACGATCTGATCGACCTCGTCGTCGGTGACGACGAACGGAGGCGCGATCATCACCGCACTGGGAACCGGGCCCGACCCTGCGGGGTAGATCCACACGTTGCGCGACAACGCTTCGGCGACGACGCGCTGTTGTGGGATGTTGAGCTCGACGCCGTAGAACATCCCACGCCCGCGCACTTCGACGACCGCGGGATGATCGTCGAGCTCGGCATGCAGGCGATCGCCGAGGACCGCGCCCATCTTGGCGGCGCGCTCGACCAAGCCCTCGCGCTCCATGATGTCGAGCACCGCCACGCTTGCCGCGCAGGCGGCGTCGTTGCCGGTGAACGTGAAGTACATGAACCCGGCTCCGGCCAGCACATCGGCGACCTCGGTGCGCGCCGCGACCGCCCCCATCGGCACGTAGCCCCCGCCGAGGCCCTTGCCGCCGACGATGACATCGGGCTCGAACGGGAAGTGTTGGAACCCGAAGTTGAGCCCGGTGCGGCCATATCCGCACATCACCTCGTCGGTGATCATCAAGATGTCGTAGCGGTGGCAGATGTCGGTGACCACGCGCCAGTAGTCGTCGCTGGCGGTGAGGCAGGCACCTGCTGCACCGGTGATCGGTTCGGCGATGAACCCGGCGATCGTCTCGGGGCCTTCGCGCTCGATGATCTCGACCACGGCCTCGGGATCGTTCCACGGCACCTTCGGGAACGGCAGCAACAGCGGCTCGAAACCGGCTTGGCGGGTGTTGTGGCTGGCAACCGCGATCGTGCCGAGCGTCATCCCGTGGTAGCTCGGATGGCGGCCGACCACCTTCCAACGCTCTGGGCGGCCCTTGCCGAGCTGGTAGCTACGCGCCAGCCGCAGGGCCGAGTCGGTGCTCTCGCTGCCACCGCTGGTGAAGAAGACCTGCGTGAACCCCTGTGGCAACCATCGCTCGACCAGGCGATCGCGCAGCGCCAAGCGCTGCTCGCTCGGCCAGATCGGCACCGAGTACGCACCCTTCACCATCGCTGCGTGGGTGGCGTCGGCGACCTCGGCCCGGCCCCACCCGATGTTGCCGACGACGGCTCCGCCAGCCCCGTCGAGGATCCGCCGGCCGTCTGCGCAGATCAGCCAGCATCCCTCGCCACCGACGATCGTCGGCTGGGCAGTTGCGTTGGGGACGAAGTGATATCGAGCGTCGTTCACCGGCTCAGTCTCGCACCTCGACCTCGGCCAGGTTGTGGCGGAACATG
>JAYVOI010000172.1:0-4636 GCA_043758005.1 Ilumatobacteraceae bacterium | reverse complement strand
CGACGCTCTCGACCCCTTCGGCGGTGGTGAGATCCGCTGCCAGCACCTCGACATCCGAATACCCGGCCGCCAGTTCCTCCAGCCGCTCCACTCGCCGGGCCACGATCGTCTGGGGAATACCGGCCTCGCCGAGTTGGCGCACCATCGCCTCACCGATCCCGCTTGACGCACCGGTGATGAGCGCGGATGTGAACGGGTACGAAGCAGTCATGCGATCGAGGCTATGCCGCCCGCCACCGATGCGCTTGTGAACTCCGGCCCCCATGCGGGGCGCCAACCATCAGACGCTGTGGGGCGAGCGTGGGCGGATCAGTGGGCGGCGCTGGCCATGCCGCCGGAGGCATTGAGCCGGGCATGGGCCCGGGCCAACGCGGCGACGGCCTTTGCGTCGTGTGAGTGACGCAGCGTTGCCTCGGCACGCTCCAGTGCGGCGGTCGCCCGGGGACGATCGATCTCGTCACCGAGCTCGGCGATGTCGCTGAGGATGCTGACCTTGTTGCCGCCGACCTGCACGAAACCGCCATGCACGGCGACATCGAGCTGCACGCCGTCGGCCAGGGTGATCCGGGTGTGGTTCTCCGTCAGGGCACCGACGAACGGGGCATGGCCCGGCAGGAACGCGATCTCTCCACCGCCCACCGTGCGGGTGATCACCTGCGTGGCGTCGCCCGAGAAGACGACCTTCTCGGGCGACACCAACTCGACCTGCATCGTCGCCATGACCGGTCAGCTCACCTGTTCGGCGAGCGACTTCGCCTTCGCCAGCACTTGCTCGACGCCACCGACGTTGAGGAACGCCTGCTCGGGAACCTCGTCCATATCGCCGCGAAGGATCGCCTCGAAACTCTCGACCGTCTCGTCGACCGGCACGAACTCGCCCTCGATGCCGGTGAACACCTTCGCAACGTAGAACGGCTGCGACAAGAACCGCTGGATCTTGCGGGCCCGCGACACGGTGAGACGGTCCTCTTCGGAGAGCTCGTCGAGACCGAGGATGGCGATGATGTCCTGCAGTTCCTTGTAGCGCTGCAGGTTCTCCTGCACGCCGCGGGCCACGTTGTAGTGACGGTCACCGACGACGTCGGGCTGCAAGATGGTCGACGTCGACGCCAGCGGGTCGACGGCCGGGTAGATGCCCAGGGCCGCGACCTGACGGCTCAACTCGGTGGTTGCGTCGAGGTGGGTGAACGTGGTGAACGGTGCCGGGTCGGTGTAGTCGTCGGCAGGCACGTACACGGCCTGCAGCGACGTGATCGATCGACCGCGGGTCGAGGTGATCCGCTCCTGCAACTGGCCCATCTCGTCGGCAAGCGTCGGCTGGTAGCCCACGGCCGAGGGCATGCGGCCGAGCAGTGTCGACACTTCGGAACCGGCCTGGACGAAACGGAAGATGTTGTCGACGAACAGCAGCACGTCCTGGTTCTGCACATCACGGAAGTACTCGGCCATCGTCAGCGCCGACAGTGCAACGCGTAGCCGGACTCCCGGCGGCTCGTCCATCTGGCCGAAGACCAACGCGGCCTTCTCGAACACTCCGGACTCTTCCATCTCGATGCGAAGGTCGGTGCCTTCACGGGTGCGCTCGCCCACGCCGGCGAACACCGACACGCCGCCGTGCTTGGAGGCAACGCGGTTGATCATCTCGGTGATCAACACGGTCTTGCCGACACCCGCACCACCGAACAGGCCGATCTTGCCACCGGACAGGTACGGCGTCAGCAGGTCGATGACCTTGATGCCTGTCGTGAACATGCGCCGCGATGGCTCGAGCGCGTCGAACAGCGGTGCGTCGCGGTGGATGTCCCAACGCTCCATGTCGGCGTACTTGGCGGGATCGTCGTCGAGCACGTCGCCCCACACGTTCCACACGTGGCCCAGCGTGCGGTCACCGACCGGCACCTGGATGCCGTGACCGAGGTTGCGCACCTGGGTGCCTCGGGTGAGGCCGTCGGTAGGCTTCATGCAGATGGCACGCACGCGGCTGTCGCCGAGCTGCTGGGCGACCTCGGCCAGCACGATGACATCCTTGCCGTCGACCTGCACGGTGAACTCGAGCGCGGTGTTGAGCTTGGGGAGCGTGCCGCGCGGGAACTCGACGTCGACGACGGGCCCGGCGATACCGACCACGCGACCGCTCGTGAGTCCTGATTCTGTTGGTGAGTCTTGGGTCATTGTCATGACGTCTGCTCTCTCTCGGTTTCCGTACTTCTCAAGGTGCAGGGCGTATGCGTGTTCATGTTCATGCGGCGTCGGGTGAGCCGTCGTGCAGGATCTCGAAATCGATCACCAGTCCGTGGTCGCCACCGGCAAGCGCCTCGGCGCCGCTGACGATCTCCATGATCTCGGTCGTGATCGAGTCCTGACGGGCCCGGTTCATGATGCGACTGAGGTTCTTGATGAGCTCTTCGGCGTTGTCGGTTGCACTCTTCATCGCTCGTTGGCGGAAGGCATGCTCGCTGGCGGCCGCGTTGAGCAGCGCCGCGTAGATGCGGGCTTCGATGTACTTCGGCAGCAACGAGTCGAGGATCGTCGTCGGGTCCGGCTCGTACTCGAAGTCGGCCTTGGCCTCCGCTGCATCGCCGTGACGGCCATCGCCACCGGCCACGGTGTCGCGCTCGAGCGGCACCAGCGGTCGCTGCACGACCTCTTGCGAGCCGGCCGAGATGAAGCGGGTGTAGACGAGTTCGACCCGATCGACGGCGCCGCCGACGAACAGGTCGACGACGTGCTGGCCGATCGCTTTGGCGTTGGCGTAGCTGGGGGCGTCGCTGAAGCCGGCGAACGTCGACTCGATCTTGTACCCACGGAACCGGAAGTAGCTCTCGGCCTTGCGGCCGACGGCGATCACCGAGTAGTCACGGCCCTGCAGGACATCGGCCTTGATGTCGCCCTCGGCAGCGCGCTGCACGCCGGCGTTGTAGCCGCCGCACAACCCGCGGTCGGCGGTGATCACGACGTACGCCACGTTGCTGACCGTCGCACGACCGGCGAGCAGCGGCGACGAGGTCGACCCACCGGCTGCCGCGAGGTCCTTGACGACCTCGGTGATCTGATCGCTGTACGGCACGGCCGCAGCAACGCGCTGTTGCGCCTTGACGATGCGCGATGCCGCGATCAGTTCCATGGCGCGCGTGATCTTCTTCGTTGCCTGGACGGTACGAATCCGTCCCCGAAGGATGCGCTCCTGACCTCCAGCCATCGCTTATTCCGTCGCCAGGGTCTTGTTGCTCTCGGCCTCACCGAGCGCGGCTGCATCGGTTGCGGTGGGATCCGCAGCGCGGGCGGCCTCGGCGTTGGCGGCAACGAAGCGCTCCTTGAACTCGACGATCACATCGGCGATCTCGGCCGGCACGTCGGCCTTGGGATCGTTGCGCATGCCCGACAACAGCGCGCCCTGCGTCGAACGCATGTGCTCGAGCAGTTCCGCCTCGAAGCGACGCACGTCGCCCACCGGCAAGCTGTCGAGATAGCCCTTCGTTCCGGCAAACACCACAACGACCTGCTCTTCGACCGGCATCGGGGTGTTCTGGGGCTGCTTCAGCAACTCGACCAAGCGGTAGCCGCGCTCGAGCTGTGCCTTGGAGATGGCGTCGAGCTCCGAGCCGAATGTGGCGAATGCCTCGAGCTCGCGGAACTGGGCGAGATCGAGCTTCAAGGTGCCGGCAACGCTCTTCATCGACTTGATCTGCGCTGCGCCACCCACGCGAGACACCGAGATGCCCACGTCGACGGCCGGGCGGACACCGGACTTGAACAGGTTGTCCTGCAGGTACACCTGACCGTCGGTGATCGAGATCACGTTGGTGGGGATGTACGCCGACACGTCGCCGGCCTTGGTCTCGATGATCGGCAGGGCCGTCAGCGAACCGGCGCCGCGCTCGTCGCTGAGCTTGGCGGCACGCTCGAGCAGGCGGCTGTGGAGGTAGAAGACGTCGCCGGGATACGCCTCGCGGCCCGGTGGGCGGCGCAGCAACAGCGAGACCTGCCGGTAGGCCTCGGCCTGCTTGGAGAGGTCGTCATAGACGATGAGGGCGTGCTCGCCGTTCTCCATCCAGTGCTGACCGATCGCGCAACCGGCATACGGAGCGAGGTACTTGAACGGTGCCGGGTCGCTGGCCGGGGCCGCGACCACGACGGTGTACTCCAGCGCACCGAACTGGCGCAGCGTCTCGACGGTCTGAGCGACGGTCGAGCCCTTCTGGCCGATCGCCACGTAGATGCACTTCACGCCGAGGCCGCGCTGGTTGATGATCGCGTCGATGGCGACGGTGGTCTTGCCGGTCTTGCGGTCACCGATGATGAGCTGGCGCTGGCCACGCCCGATCGGGGTCATCGCGTCGATCGACTTGATACCGGTCTGCAGCGGCTCGTGCACTGGCTTGCGGCCCATGATGCCGGGCGCCTGGATCTCGACACGGCGGATGATGCCGCCGACGATCTCGCCGCGACCATCGATCGGCTCGCCCAGCGCGTTGATCACGCGGCCGAGCATTGCGTCGCCGACGGGCACAGAGAGGATGCGGCCCGTGGCCTTGACGGTCTGGCCTTCCTCGACGCCATCCGCGTCGCCCAGGATGACGGCGCCGATCGACTCTTCGTCGAGGTTCAACGCCAAACCGACGCTGCCGTCTTCGAA
>JAYVOI010000171.1:0-23281 GCA_043758005.1 Ilumatobacteraceae bacterium | reverse complement strand
GTGGGCCGGGAAGGATTCGAACCTCCGTAGGACTATGCCAGTTGATTTACAGTCAACCCCCTTTGGCCACTCGGGTACCGACCCATCTGCGGGAATCGAGGCTAGCGGCCCAACTAGTCTCACGACATGCCCAACTTTGATGTTGTCTCCGAGGTCGACCGGCAAGAGCTGCGGAACGCCATCGATCAGGCCCAGCGCGAAATCGCCACCCGATACGACTTCAAGAACACCGATTCGTCGATCGAGCAGAGCGACCTCGTCCTCACCCTTCGCACCCAGAGCGAGGATCGCCTGACGGCGTTGCGCACCGTCATCGAAGAGAAGCTGGTGAAGCGGGGCGTGTCGCTGAAGGGCCTCGACTACGGCAAGATCGAAGAAGCCACACACAACAGCGTGCGTCAGGTCCTGACCATCGCCGTCGGCATCTCGTCCGACAAGGCCCGCGAGATCAACCGGATGATCAAGGAGAAAGGGCCGAAGGGGGTCAGTAGCCAGACGCAGGGCGACACGGTGCGTGTCACCGGGAAGAAGCGCGACGATCTGCAGACCATCATCGCCACGCTGAAGGGCGCCGATCTCGGCATCCCTCTGCAGTTCCAGAACTTCCGCGACTAGGGCGTCGCCGCGGCCTCGGGTGCCGGTGCAGCGGCCACGCATCCGGTGGCCAGGTCCAGGTTCGCGGCGACGTACGCAGCCTGCCAGTCGATGGCCAGGACCGGCGCATCGTCGGCGGGTGAGGTCAACACGACGCCGCGCTGGCGAACCGCGGTGACCAGGCAAGCCGGGTCGACCTCGGCGCCGCCGGCCGCGCTGACTGCAGCCTGTACGAGGGCACGATCCACGCCGGCGCCGCCGAACACGACAGGCACCTTGGGCGCGGCTTGGGCCGCAATGGTGACACCCGGGTCGCAGGCACGCACGGCAACCTGATTGCCCTCGATCGCCGCCACGGTCGTGGTGGACTCCGCCGGCGCGGCAGCCGCCCACGTCTCGAACGCCGCGAGCAACTGCGCCGCGCCCTCGGGGTCGTTGGCTGCGACCTTGGCATCGACACATTGATCGGCCGAGCCAGTCGAGGTGAGGATCGAGTCCGCTGTCCAATGCGTGATCGCTGACCAAGCCTGACCGTCGTCGATACGGCTGGCGAGCACGTAGTACCAGAACATCATCCCCTGGGTTCCTGCGGGCGATGCAATGGTCGAGGGCGGGCGGGCGACATCGAGCAGCGAGTCGTCGGCGGGTGTCGCCTGCTCGAGTGCGGCGATCCCGGCCGCATCGCCGGCCATCGAGGCGATGGTCGGCCGCATCGCTGCGCCGGCGCGACCGGTGATGGTGGCCGCGTATTGGGACGGGGCGACCGTGTTGCCATGACCCTGCACGAAGGCCAACAACTCCGGCGCCAACTGTTCGGGGTTGTCGCTTGCTGACAACGAGTTCGCCACGGCCAAGGCATCGCCGTCGATGGTTGCCCGAATCGCCAGCGCGGCCGCCGGGGTCGCCGTCGCCAGCCGCGTGCTCCATTCGAACTGTTGGTCGAGCAACGCCATCATCATGGCTCGGTGCATGGCAAATCGGTAGAGATGCGCATGGGGTGACAGATCATCGCTGACGAAGATGGTCTTGGTGGTCGGGTCGTAGAAAGCCGGAGTGTCGTTGAGTGCCTGGCGCCCGATCGCCTCGAAGTCGAGGTCGCCGTTGAGGAGCCCCAACGCCCGCCACGTCGGTGCACGGTCGGTACCACTGCCGATCGCCGATTGGGCGAGACGCTTGGCGTAGTCGGCCACGGGCAGCGGGGTGACGTCGACGGCTGCTTCGAACTCGAGGCCGCGCGTCGTGGCGACGGCGTCGGCAAGCGGCTTCAACTCGGTCGACCACGTCGGTGGGTGCAGCAGGTACTTCTTCGCGGCGAACGCGCCTCCTGCCAGGAGACCGAAGAGGAACACCAGCGTGACGAAGCTGCGGAAGAGGTGGCGCTTCGGCTTTCGCTTGTTCTTGCGCTGCGCCTTGGTCGGAGCAGCACTGGCGGCGATCGTGGTCGTTGCCGGCCGCGGCGCGGCGACGTAGAAGGTCTCGGCCAGCACCGGCGTGTACACGCTCGGCACGTGGGCGACGACCGGTCCGGATGGCGTGATCGGGGGGAGTTCGATCGGGGAGTCGTCGTCGATCAGATCGGGGACCGACCCAAGCCGGTTGATGACCGGCTCGACCACGGGCTCGGCGATCGGCTTCGGCTCGACGACGGCCTCGGCGACAACGGGCGCCAGATCTTCGTCGTCCTCTTCGTCGTCCTCTTCATCGATCTCGTCGACCTCATCGATCTCGTCGACCTCATCGATGTCGATCTCCTCAGCGTCGACGAACGCTTCCTCGACGACGACCACTTCATCGGCGATCTCGTCGGCCGTCGGCTCGATGCCGACCGCATCGTCGGCAACGATCGCTCCGACGGGCTCCGGAACGGGCACCGGAGCCGGCGGCTCGAAGGGCACCGCCGATCGTGACGGTGGTGGAGGAGGGACCCGACGCGGCGGCGGCAGCGGGACGAGGGCTGCCGCACTCGGCGCGGACGACGCCGGCCGGTCGGGTACAACGTGCTCCCAGGTCAACGTTCGTATCGCTGGGCTGTCGAGGTTGGGGAGTGGCTCGTCTTCGGCGACGGCCAACTTGGCACGGAGATCGAGACGGAAATCCTTGGGCGTGAACACGGGCTCGGCAGCTTGCGCATCCGGCTCATCCGCCGAGCGCGTCGCCACAGCACCGGCCTGGCCCGCCAATTCCTCGTCCGTCACCTACCGTCTATCGGCACGTGGTCGCACCGGCTTAACAGCCAAATCCCGCCGATGGACCGCTCAGTCGTCCGGCGTGGTTTCGGCGGCGCGGCGCTGCAACTCGCCGACGATCGAGGCATCGGCCAAGGTCGTGGTGTCACCCAGGTTGCGACCCTCGGCGACATCGCGTAGCAACCGGCGCATGATCTTGCCACTGCGGGTCTTCGGGAGGTCGTTGGTGAAGTAGATGGTCTTCGGCTTGGCGATGGCGCCGATCTCGGTTGCCACGTGGTTGCGCAACTCGGCGATGTCGACATCGTGACCGCTGCGCAACGTGACATAGGCGATGATCGCCTGCCCGGTCGTGTCGTCGAGCGCGCCGACCACGGCCGCCTCGGCAACGGCCGGGTGCGAGACCAGCGCCGACTCGACCTCGGTCGTGGAGATGCGGTGGCCGCTGACGTTCATCACATCGTCGACGCGGCCCAGCAACCAGATGTACCCGTCGTCGTCGAGCTTGCAGCCGTCGCCAGCGAAGTACCGACCCTCGTAGCGGCTCCAGTACGTGTCGAAGTAGCGCTGCGGGTCGCCCCAGATGCCGCGCAGCATTCCCGGCCACGGCCTCGTCAGTGTCAGGTAGCCGCCGCCGTGATCCACACGGTGGCCCTCGTCGTCGACCACCTCGGCGTTGATGCCCGGCAACGGGAAGGTGGCCGACCCCGGCTTGGTCGTCGTGGCGCCCGGCAACGGGCTGATCATGATCCCGCCGGTCTCGGTCTGCCACCACGTGTCGACCACGGGGCACGTGCCGCCACCGATGTTCTCGCGGTACCACATCCACGCCTCGGGGTTGATCGGCTCACCGACCGAACCAAGCACGCGCAGTGACGACAGGTCGTGCTTCTGGGGCTCGGACGCACCCCACTTCATGAACGTTCGAATGGCTGTCGGTGCGGTGTAGAACTTGGTGACCTTGTACTTCTCGATGATCGACCACAGGCGGTCGTTGCCGGGGTAGTTGGGCACACCTTCGTACATCACGCTGGTTGCGCCGTTGGCCAACGGCCCGTAGACGATGTAGCTGTGGCCGGTGACCCAGCCGACGTCGGCGGTGCACCAGAACACATCGGACTCGGGGTGCAGATCGAACACGAACTTGTGGGTGAAGGCGACTTGGGTGAGATAGCCACCGCTGGTGTGCATGATCCCCTTCGGCTTGCCCGTCGTGCCGCTGGTGTAGAGGAGAAACAGCAACTGCTCGGAATCCATCGGCTCCGCCGCGCACACCGGATCGGCGGCAGCAATCAGATCGTGATACCAGACGTCGCGCCCCGGCACCATCGTCACGTCATTGCCGCCACGTCGCACGACGACCACGTGCTCGATCGTCGGGGTCGATCCAATCGCCTCGTCGGCGGCCGGCTTCAGCGCGAACACCTCGCCACGCCGATAGCCGCCGTCGGCGGTGATCAACACCTTGGCTTCGGCGTCGTTGATGCGATCCGACAGCGACTGTGCACTGAATCCACCGAACACCACGCTGTGCGCCGCGCCGATGCGGGCACACGCGAGCATGGCGATCGCCGCCTCGGGGATCATCGGGAGGTAGATGTTGACGCGGTCGCCGCGCTGCACACCGAGACCCTTCAACGCGTTGGCGAAGCGCTGCACCTCGTCGAGCAAGGCGGCGTAGGTCAGCACGCGGGCGTCGCCCGGCTCACCCTCCCAGTAGAACGCGACCTTGTCGCCGCGCCCGGCCTCGACGTGCCGATCGAGGCAGTTGTAGCTGACGTTGAGCTGCCCGCCGACAAACCACTTGGCGTACGGCAACTCCCACTCGCAGATCGTCTCCCAGTCGGTGCTCCACGACAACAGATCTGCTGCCTGGCGCGCCCAGAAGCCCTGGTAATCCTCGGCAGCCTCGTCGTACAACGACGTGTCGGCGACCAACGCCTGGCGCTTGAAGTCGGCGGATGGTGGGAACTTGCGGTTCTCCAACATCAGGTCGTCGATGGTGTTGTGGTTGTCGCTCATGTCGTAACCCCCACGGGCACGTTAGCGAAACCAGGTGATCAGCACCGTGCGCAGCAGTGACGTTGCCGGCCCGCCGTCCCTGTCGGACGGGCAACGTCACGCTGACATCTTGCTACGCCGTCGTGGTGCGACGACGCCGGCCGATCACCAGCGCCACAGCGCCTGCGGCCATCATGATCGAAGCGAGCGTCAACGGCCCGACAGGCGAGTTTCCACCCGTGCGAGGCAACTGCGGCTCGACGGCACCAACGCCCGGACCGGGAGGCGGCACGGGAGCATCGCTGGCGGCCGCTGCGACCGGCACCGACGCCGAGTCGGTGTTGTCGGTCGGATCGGGATCGATTGCCTCCGACCCGACCGTCGCCGTGTTGGTGACGAGTGCAGTGACGGGACCAACCACGTTGGCACGCACGGTGATCGTGGCCGATGCGCCGTTGGCCAGGGTGGCTGTCGTGCACTCCACCGTCTTAGCCGTGTTGGTGCATGACACGCCCGAGGCAGTGACAGACGCAACGGTGAACTCGGCCGGCAGGGCGTCGGTGACGACCACGTCGGTCGCCGTGTCGGGACCGTGATTGGTCACGACCAGCAACCAATCGATCGTGCTTCCGATGATTCCGGGCGCCGACCCGACCGACTTGTCGATCGACAGGTTGGCCGTACGAACGATCGGCGTCGTCTCGGTGTCCATGGTCGTGACGGCATGGGACGGATCGATCGTCGCAACCGCCTGCGCGGTGTTGACCACGCTGTCACCGAGGAACGACGCGTCGAGCGTCACGGTGATGGTGATGGCCGGAGCCGACGCACCGGGTTGCAGCGACGCGCCGAACGTGCACACGATCGGGTCGGAGTCGTTGCAGGTCCACGGGGCCGCTGCGGCAACGCTGACGAGGGTGAGCGAGGCCGGCAGATCGTCGGTCATCGTCGTGTTCGGCTGGAACGACGACGGACCGTTGTTGGTCACCGTGATGTTGTAGTCGTACGTACCGCCCGGATGAACGTTGTCGACGTCGTCGACCTTGTCGATCGTCAGCACCGCGTCGCGGATGACATCGGTGTCGACGCATGCCACGTTGTTGTTGACGACCTGAGGATCGCACACCGGCACGCAGCCCTCGCCCAGGCAGGCCGGGTCATCCGGCGTCTCGACGAATGCCAGGTTGGTGTAGGTGCCGCTGTCGGCATCCGGCCCGGCAGCGGCCGTCACCGTGAGGACCACAGGTGGGTCGGCGACCTGCAGGTCCGCGGAGTCGATCAGGCACGTCAGCGTCTGACCGGCAGCGGTGCAGTTGTCGGGGAATGACACGAAGTCGAGCCCGGCCGGCAGTTGATCGGTGACCGTGACGTTGTCGGTCACCTCTGCATCGCGGGGCCCGAGGTTGTCGACCGTGATGGTGTAGTCGAACGGGGCTCCGCCGGCAACCTTCACCAGGCCGTCATCGGTCTTGGTGATCGCCAGGTCGATCGGGTCGTGCTGGTTGGTCAGGATGCACGTGACGTGCTGGCCGAGAGCCAAGTTCACGCCTCCAGTGTTGGCGTCGTACGGAACCGGACCGACGGCGTCGCTGCAATCGATGCCGACCATGCGGTATCCCGCGAACGGCACCTCCGACACCGTGTGCGATCCCTTCTGCTCGTTCTGGGCCACGTTCTGCGGAACATTGGCGCCGTCGATCTGCAGTTGGAAGGCGCTCGGCAGCGCTGTGCCGGCGTTGTCGGGGTTGACGTGCTTGACCACCGTCAACGTCGGCGCCTTGTCAGCGTTCGACACGGTGCACTGCACGTTCTGTCCGACGGCCACATTGATCGCGCCACCGCTACCGACGGTTGCGTTGTTGGAAAGGTCGACGCAGGCGATGCCGGTCTGGTCGTAGTCGGGACGAGCCAACTCGCTGATCGTGTGCGCACCAGGCGACACCTCGTGGGCCACGTTCTGACTGACGTCGGCGCCGTCGATGCGCAACTGGAAGTCGGGAGCGTGCAACGTGCCGCCCCACAGATTGGTCGCGTCTTTGACGACGGTGATGGTGCCCACGGCGCTGAACGTGTTGGTCAGCGTGCAGGTCACGTTCTGGCCCTCGTCGAGCACCAACGGCTGCGCCAATGTCGCATCGGTGTCGCTGTCGACGCACACCGCACTGGTCAACACGTAGTCGGGATCGGGATTCTCGGACACGTCGATCGGGGTGTTGGAGAGTGTGGGGTTCGCGGTGTCTTGTAGCACCGGGTCGCCGGCCAGGGTCATCTGGAAGTTGGCGGCCACCTTGGTGCCACCGACGACCACCTTGTGGACCGTGACCGTCGGGGCGATGTCGTCGTTGGTGACGGTGCAGACCACGGCTTCCCCGGGCTGCAACTGCACCGTTGCCAACGTGTCGATCGGATCATTGGTGTCGATGTTGTTGGTCGACAGGGGGTCGGAGCTGACGCACCGGATGTTGGTGGCGACGTAGCCGACGCTCTGCGTCTCGGTGATGCCGAGGTCGACGCCGGCCTCGAAGGCCACCAGCGTTCCCGAGGTGACCGTGGTCCCGTTGACCTGCAGCGGGAAGTCGCTCACCGCCGCATTGCCACCGTCGTTGTTCGTGACCTCTTTGATCACCGTGAGACCCGGCGCGACATCGTCGTTGGTGATGGTGCAGTCGATGTTCTCGCCCGGCACCGGAGTGACATCGATCATGCCGCTGTCGAGCACGGACTTGTTGTTCGCTGAGTCGGCGACATCCGATGTGCATTCCACCGAGGTTGGGGCGTAGCCCGGCACGGAGTCCTCTTCGGACACGACGCTCGGCTCGTTGGCCAAGATGTCGTCGAATGGCATGTCCTGTGCCACCGCTTCACTGTTGACGGTGAGGCGGAAGTCTTCCTTCACCGCTTCACCGCCGTTGTCGTTGACGACGATCTTGTGGACGATGATGGTCGGAGCGATGTCGTCGTTGATGACCTCACATGTCACGTGTTGGCCAGCGGTGGGTGTGACCATGCCGTCGGACGAGATCCCGGCGCCCGTGTCGTCGTCGCTGCACATGATGGCGCGCTGGGCGTAGCCGGGCTGCGGGATCTCGCCGACCTCGTGCGCCACACCAGCGGTGACCGAGATCGCCACGTTCTGGTTCTGGGCAACGCCGTCGATCAGCAGTTGGAAGTCTTCCGGCGCCAGGTTGCCGCCGTGGATGTTGGTCGGGGTCTTGACGAGCGTCAGCGTGGCGTCGCAACCATGGTTGTCGTCGTCACCTTCGTCGCCCTTGCCGTCGTCGCCCTTGCCGTCGTCCTTGCCGCTGCTGTCGTCACTGGTGCTGCTCGAGGTGCTGCTGTACAGCGAGACGCCGATCGTGTCGTGGCCGCGATCGTCGCTCTGGCCCTTGCTGTCGTCCTTGCTGTCGTCCTTGCCATCGTCCTTGCCATCATCGCCGTGCTGGTCTTGGTCGTCGCCATCGTCGTCGTGCTCGTGGCCGTCGGTGTTCTGGCACTCGTCGTGGTGCTGACCGTCGTCGTCACCATCTTCCGTGCCGTCGTCGTCTTTGCCGTCGTCGTTCTTGCCGTCGTCGTTCTTGCCGTCGTCTTGACCACCGCCGGAGTTGTCGTACTTCGCCGTCGTCGTTCCCGACGCACTGGCGCTCATCAACCCCGGTGCAGATACAACGAAGCCAGCCATCAACAGCAAGAAGGTGGCCACCAAGGCCACCACCCGCGTCCGCTCACTCCGCTGATTTGCATTCGAACCGCCGCCTCGAATGACGTGCCTCATGAATTGTCCTTCCAACTGCGGTCCCGACCAGTCGGAGCGCCCGCCTCATGCTGGAGACGACAGTAAAGGATCGCCACGGTCCGTGACCATGAGTCATTCGGCCCACTCACAGTGAGTGCTTAGGCAATCACTTTATGTGGTTTCCCTCAAATCAAGCACGGAGCGCGGTCACTGCGCCCGGAACAGCCCACGAGAGTGCGGAAAACCCGCCCAAACCATCAGGATCGAGCAGCGCCTCGGCCTCACGCGCCCGGCTGCGCATCGTCAACGCGGCAACGTCGGGTCGGGCGGCGGCGGCGGTCCAGGCCTGGCGTCCCTCCTCGACGAGATCGTCGATCGCCCACCGGCACAAGAAGTTGCGTTGCGATTCAATGACCTGGGGTGCAGGCAACTGATCGACACAGACCTGCGCCGTGATGTCTTGCTCGCCAGGGTCGCGGAGGTAGTGCTCGCCACGACCATGGCCACGATAGGTGCGCAACCAGTCGCGCCATGGCTGAGCAGCGAGTTGGGCCGTCGCTGCGGTGCAGTAGTCGAAAATCAAGACACTCCCTTGACGAACGATTTCGCTCGCCTCGGCAACAAACCGAGCAGCGCGTTCCTGCACCGGCAACCGGGTGCCGAGGGTGGCCACGTCGGGCAACCAAGCCCACTCGGGGTCCGCGGCAAGGGTGGTCTCGACGAACTCCGAATTGCGCCCGAGCGACACCGCTGCCTCGCGCCATGCGCCATCGAAGACGGCAAGCCGAAACGGAAGGTTGTCGAGCAGTTCGTTGGCGATCACCACACCGGAGGCAAGTGCGTGACGCGGAAGCCCTGCCACTGAACGCACCCCTGCCGGGTGCTGCCGACGCTGCGCATCCGACACCTCGACCGCCACGTAGCGATCCCGCCACTGTGGCGCCGAGGCCAACACGGAGCGCGCGAGGGTTCCCGGGCCGGCCCCGACTTCGACGATCGTGAAATCGGCCGGCTCACCCAGGCGGCGCCACTCCGCATCGACCCATCGGGCGACGACGGCCCCGAACAACGGCCCGACTTCTGGCGACGTGATGAAGTCGCCGCGTCGACCGGCCTGGCCACCTGAGGTGTAGAAGCCGTGTTCGCCGTAGAGCGCGATGCGCATGAACTCGTCGAACCGAATGGCACCGCCGGCGGCGACGATCGCCGCCCGTACCTCGTCAGAGGCCGAATGCACCAGCAAGCTCGGTGATGCCGCCGTAGCCGGTGATACCGGGCAACACACCGAACACCAGGGTGGCAATGCCGGTGATCGCCAGAGCCGCCTTGATCGAGCCCGGGATCCGCACCGGCGTGACATCGCCGAGCGGGGCCGGCTTCATCCACATCTCGCGCATCACCGTCACGTAGTACGCGGTGGCAATCACGGCGTTGACGGCCCCGATCACTGCAATGCTGTAGCCCCAGCCACTGCGAGCGGTGAGCACGGCGTTGAACGCCCCGAACTTGGCGTACCAGCCACCGAGCGGCGGGATTCCGGCGAGGGAGGCGAGGAAGACCGTCATCAGCACCGCGAGTCCCGGGGCGTATCCGAACAACCCACCGAAGCTGGCGATCTCACCGCTGCGAGTCTTGCGGCTGACCGCGATGATCACTGCGAAAGCACCAAGGTTGGTGGCGGCGTAGATGATGAGGTACACGACGATCGCCCGCAACGAGGCCTCGGCCGAACGGGTCGACCCGGCGACGACCAGTGGCATCAAGATGAAGCCACCCTGGCTGATGCTCGAGTAGGCGAGCATGCGCACGATGTTGGTCTGCTTCAGTGCCAGCACGTTGCCGACGGTCATCGTCAAGGCCGCCAGCACCCAGATGAACGGGCGGTACACGTCGGTGGCGTGCGGGAACGCGAGGTAGACCATCAGGATCAGCGCCACGAATCCGGCAGCCTTCGACGCAACGCTCAGGAACGCGGTGACCGGTGTCGGCGCACCTTCGTAGGTATCGGGGGCCCATGTGTGAAATGGCACGGCGCTGACCTTGAAGGCGAAGCCGACGATGACGAACACGACGCCCATCACTTCGATTCCGCCGAGCTTGCCCTTGCCCGTGATGAGCTCGCCGATCTTGGTGAGCTTGGTACTGCCGGTGGCGCCGTACAGCAGGCTCATGCCGTAGAGCATCACCGCGCTGGCGAACACGCCGAGCAGGAAGTACTTCACACCCGCCTCGTTGCTCTTGCGATCACGCTTGCGCCACGCCGCCATCATGTAGGCGGGGATCGAGAGGAACTCGAGGGCCACGAACACGCTGATGAGGTCACGAGCAGAGCTCATCATCACCATGCCCAAGATGCTGCTGAGCAGCATCACGTAGTACTCACCCTGGTGATAGCCACCTTCTTCGATCTCGTGCGTCGACAGCAGCACCACCACATACCCGGTCATCAGGAACAGCGCCTTCAGCACCAGGCTGAAGTGGTCGACCACGTAGCGGTCGTCGAACATCGAGCGAACATCGCTGCCGATGACACCCAGTGTCACGACCGGCAGCAAGGCACCGAGCAGCACGAAACCCGACAGGGTCGCCAGGATCCACCGCTTGCTGTCGGCGATGAACAGATCGACCATCAACACCAGGGCGATGCCTGCGCCAAGCACCAGTTCGGGCGCGAGGGCGTGATAGTCGACCTTCGGTGACACGAAGCCACCGGCGGCGAGGAGCGACGAGAGCATTCGTTACTTCCTGAACACCGCGGTGAGTTGGTCGACAGCGGGATCCATGATCTTGAACATCAGCTGCGGGTAGACGCCGAAGACGACGATGGCGATCAGCAGCGGCGTCCAGGCAATCCATTCGAAGATGGTCACGTCGTGGATGTCGTCATGATGTTCGTCGTTCGCGGCTGCGCCGGCGGCGTGGGCATGCCCACCATGACCGCTGAACTCTTTCGTCGGCTCGCCGAACGCGGTGCGTTGGTAGAGCCACAGCAGGTAGCTGGCAGCCAGCACGGTGCCGATCGCGGCGACAACCATCAACGTACGGAAGAGGGTGAGGCTGAGGCCGTTGGCCGGGCTGTAGGCGCTGAGGATCACCGGGAACTCACCCCAGAAACCGGCCAGTCCGGGCAGGCCGAGCGACGCCATCGCGCAGAAACCGAGGATCCATCCGAGCCGCGGCATCTGCTTGAGCATGCCGCTGAGCCTGCTGATCTGCAGCGTGTGGTAGCGCTCCTTCACCGACCCGGCGAGGAAGAACAACATGCCGGTGATCAGACCGTGGGCGACCATTCCGAAGATCGCCGCGTCGATGCCGAGCGTCGTGAGCGTGGAGATGCCGAGCATCACGAAGCCCATGTGAGCGACCGACGAGAACGCGATCAGTCGCTTCATGTCGGATTGGGCGAGACAGCCGAGCGCGCCGTAGATGATGCCGATCACGGCCAACACCGCGATGATCGGTGCCCACTTCACCGCTGCCTGGGGCAGGAACGGCAAGGCGATGCGCACGAAGCCGTAGGTGCCGAGCTTCAGCAAGATGGCGGCCAGGATGACCGAGCCCTGCGTCGGCGCCTCGGTGTGGGCGTCGGGCAGCCAGGTGTGGAACGGGAACATCGGCACCTTCACGGCGAAGCCGATGAACATTCCGGCGAAGATCCAGATGGCCGTGTTCTTGGCGATGCCGCCACCGTTCTCCAAGAACCACTGGAACTTGAACGTGGCCAGTTCCGGGGTCGCACTGTTGTTCTTGGTGATGACGAACAAGGCGATGAACGACACGAGCATCAGCGCCGAACCGAACATGGTGTAGAGGAAGAACTTCAGCGAGGCGTACTGGCGGTTCTCGCCGCCCCACACACCGATCATGAAGTACATCGGCAGCAGCACCAGTTCGAAGAAGACGAAGAACAGGATCAGGTCCTGGGCGACGAAGGTCCCGGCCATACCGGTCTGCAGCACGAGCATGAGGATGAAGAACGCCTTGGGATTCCCTGGCGAGGGAACGTGGTCCCAGGAGTAGACCATCACCAGCAGGGTGATGACCATCGAGAGCAGGTACAACGGCAGGCTGATCCCGTCGAGGCCGATGGTGTAGGTCGCCTTGATCGGCTTGATCCAGCTGTTGGTCGTGAAGAACTGCTGCTTGGCACTCTGCCCGTAGTCGAACTGCGTCAAGGTGTAGACGCCGACCAGCAGGGTGGCCACCGCCGTCACGATGGCCGTGCCTTTGACCAAGGTCTCTTCCCGCTTCGGGATGAACAGCATCACCAGCACGCCGGCCAGCGGCAGGAACGTGCCGAGGCTCAGCAGCCATTGTTGGTTTTGGAGTACTTCCATGGGTTCCTCTAGCTGTTGACGAGTACGAGTACGAGCGCACCGACGGCCGCGCTGCCAAACAGCAGCGCTCCATACAGACTGACCTTGCCTGACTGCACCGGCTGCAGCGCACCGCCGATGCCGCGTGCAACCGTGCCACTTCCGTTGACGACACCATCGACCAATCCCTGATCGATGTTCTTGTAAACCCAATCACCGGTCTTGCGACCGCCGATGCCGATGGCGTTGACGATGCCGTCGAGCACATGTTGATTGGTCCAGTACGCCGCGGCGGCAATCGGGTGGGCGATGCCGAAGACGATGACCTTCTCGTACAGGTCGTCGAGGTAGTACTTGTTGACCAAGAAGCGGTGCCCGGCGCCCAACACCGGGTTGCGCACGGTGAGACCTTTCCACTTCGATGCCGCCGTGCCGAACACCTGCTTGCACAGCGCCAGGCTGACCAGGAACCCGGCAAGGACCAAGAGGATCGATGGGAGCGCCTTGACCCATTCGAACGCGGCGGGCTCGGGGATGCCACCCTCACCGATGGGCAGACCGATCGACGATTCGATCCACCGCTCGAACATGTGGATCTTGAACGGCGCGGCGTTGAGATACCCGGAGACCACCGCCAAGAAGCCCAGGATCATCAGCGGCACGACGATGAGCCCCGGCGAGTCGGTCTTGGCGAACGAGAGCGGGGCGGCGTGCACCGGCTCGGCATGCGCATCGTGCGCGTCGTGGCTGTCGTGCGCGTCGGCGTGCGCGTCGGCGTGCGCCGGCTCGTGGCCATGATCGCCGTGCACGAAGTGGGCCGCCGCACCGCGTGGCTCGCCGAAGAAGGTGAGATAGGTCGCGCGTGTCATGTAGGCGGTGGTCATGAAGGCACCGACCAGGCCGACGATCATGAACACGCCGTAGTGGAAGTGACCCGCGGAATCGATGATCTCGTCTTTGGAGAAGAAGCCGCTGAAGAACGGCACGCCACAGAGCGCCGCGGTCGACAGGATCCAGGCGACGAAGGTGATCGGCATCTTGCGCGCCAAGCCGCCCATGTCCTTCTTCATGTCGAAGCTGTGATGACTGCCGGTGTGGGCGACCGAGCCGGCGCACAGGAACAAGCAGCACTTGAAGAACGCGTGGGTGAAGATGTGGAACACCGCGGGCACCCAGGCGCCGACGCCGAGACCCATCATCATGTAGCCGAGTTGGCTGACCGTCGAGTACGCCAACACCTTCTTGATGTCGTTCTGCACGAACGCCAGGCCCGCGGCGATCAACACGGTGATGCCACCGATCACGGCGATCAGGTTGAAGTGCTGTCCGGCGACGTTGATCATCAGCCCGGCGTGGAACACCGGGTACAGCCGGGCGACCAGGAAGACACCGGCCACGACCATGGTCGAGGAGTGCAGCAGTGAACTGACGGGTGTGGGACCGGCCATGGCGTCGGGCAGCCAGGTGTGCAACGGGAACTGGCCGCTCTTGCCGATGCAGGCGATGAACAGGGCCACCGACGCCCATAGCAAGACCGTGTGCCCGGTGCCTGGATCGTTGGCCCAGGCGTGCAGGCCGCTGATGGTGAATGTTCCCGACGCTCCGAACATGATGGCGGTGCCGACCATCAAGCCGACATCGCCCACGCGGACGGTGAGGAACGCTTTGAGCGCCGCCTCGCTGTTGGCGCGCTCCTCCCACCAGTGCCCGATCAGCAGGAACGAGCAGAGGCCCATGATCTCCCAGCCGAGGATCAGTTGCACCATGTTCTCGGCCAGCACCATCGTCAACATGCCCGCGCTGAACAAGGTGATCGCCGCGAAGAAGTGTGTGTAGCGCCGATCACCGCGCACGTACTCGAGCGAGTAGATCTGCACCAGCGTGGAGATGAACGTGACGAGCAGCAGCAGCATCACGGCCAGCCCGTCGATGTGCTCGCCGAGACCAAACGACACACCACGAATCTGCCACCACGTCCAGGTCTTGATCACCGGCTCGGCTTCGGCGACGCCGCGCACGTGATGGATCCATTGGTAGGTCGTGCCGATTGCCAGCACCAGGCCGGTCACCATGCTGGCCACGCCAACTTCGGCGCCCGACCACGGGAACACTCGCTTGCCGTTGATCTCGAACTTGCCGAACAGGATGATGACCACGAACGCGATGCCCGGGATCAACGGGATCAACCATGCGTGTTCGAGGAACCAGCCTGCCGATTCTGCAGCGAGCATTCGCTCAGCCCTTCATTTCCGAGAGTTCGTCGAGCGAGATGCTCTTGCGGTTGCGATAGATCAGCAGCACCATCGCCAGGCCGACGCCGACCTCAGCCGCGGCGACCGCGATGATGTAGAGGGCGAAGACGTTGCCGTCGAGGTTGTTGTGCAACTGGCTGAACGCCAACAGGTTGATGTTGACGGAGTTGAGGATCAGTTCGATCGACATCAGCACCATCACCGCGTTCTTGCGAGCGATCACGCCGTAGACCCCGATGCAGAACAGGACGGCGCCGAGCAGCAGGAACTCATTGATCAACATGGCTAGTCCTTCCTTGCCAGCACGATGGCGCCGATGACAGCGGCGAGCAGCACGAACGACAGCGCCTCGAACGGCAACAGGAACGGCTTGAAGATGCTGTCACTGAGGGCCGCGGTCGAGACCGGCGTGGCCGGCTCGAGATGATCGTCGCCGAAACCCTTGATCAACACGTACGACATGATGCCGAGCATCAACAACGCCACCGGGATGCCGAGCGCCC
Source organism: Ilumatobacteraceae bacterium (assembly GCA_043758005.1). Classification (GTDB taxonomy): domain Bacteria; phylum Actinomycetota; class Acidimicrobiia; order Acidimicrobiales; family Ilumatobacteraceae; genus JAENVT01. The sequence continues at coordinate 7,696 of JAYVOI010000171.1, read as the reverse complement.
AACTCTTGTTGTTGAGGTCGGTCTCCTTGCCGACTCGGGCGCGGGTCAGCATGACGCCGAACAGGAACAGGATCATCACGGCCCCGATGTAGACAAGAACCTGGGTGACCGCGACGAACTCGGCAGCCAGCAGGAGGTACTGCGCGGCGGCACCGGCCATCACGGCGACGAGCGACAGCGCGGCATGCACCACGTTGCTGCTGCGCACCACGTTGACCGCGAAGACGATCATGAACGCGGCGATGATCCCGAACCCGACGTTCTGGGCGACGTTGAGGTCTGCGGCCAGCATCACTTCTTGCCCTTCTTGTCGGCGCCGACTTCGAGCTCGGGTGCCTCGGGCACCGTCTCCATCCACTCCCCGAGCTTGGTCTTGTCGTGCAGCAGATCGGCGATCTTGGGTTCGCTGTACTCGTACTCCGGGCTCCAGAACAACGCGTCGAACGGGCACACCTCGACGCAGATGCCGCAATACATGCACAGGGCGTAGTCGATGTCGAAGCGGTCGACGATGTTGACCTTGCGAGGCGCGCCACCGGCGCGGCGCGGCGGGGCCAGCGTCTTGTGGGCTTCGATGTAGATGCACCAGTCGGGGCAGCTGCGCACGCACAACATGCACGACGTGCAGTTGTCTTCGCGCAACGCGATCACCCCGCGAGAACGAACGGGTGGCGCCTCCTTCTCGTGCGGGTACTGCACGGTGTTGGCGCCACCGCCCATGCTCTTGGGCTTCATCGTGTGGGCCAGCGTCTTGAACGTGACGCCGAGACCCTTCATCAGTCCCGGAACCTGTGGCTTGCCCGCCATCAGAACACCACCTTCAACACTGCAGTCACCATGATGTTGAGCAGCGCGACCGGGATCAGCACCTTCCACGCGAATCGTTGCAGTTGGTCCTCACGGAAGCGGGGGTAGCTGAACCGGATCCACATGATGAGGAACGTCAGCACCAACATCTTCGTCAGCATGATGACGGGACCGACGACGTTCATCCAGTTGTCGACGTCGTTGACCGTGTGCCAGCCGAACCAGCTGAACGGCACGCCCCACCCGCCGAGGAACATCACGCTGGCGATCAACGCGAAGACACCAGCGGTGGCGAACTCGGCGATGAAGAAGATCAGGAACCGGAAGCCGCTGTACTCCGTCATGTAGCCCGACACCAGTTCGGATTCGGCGATCGGCATGTCGAACGGCGTCTGGGTCAACTCGGCCTGCACCGAGATCATGAAGATCGCGAAGCCGACGAACTGAGTGAGGATGTATGGGTTACCGAGCCCGTTCCACCCAAACATCTCGCCGGCGTTCTGGCGCAGCACGATGCCCTGCATGTTCATCGTCTCGGCCTGGATCACCACACCGAGCACCGCCAGCACCATCGGCAACTCGTAGGCGATCAACTGACCAGCGGCGCGCAGGCCGCCGAGCAGCGAGTACTTGTTGGCGCTCGACCAGCCGGCGATCAAGATTCCCAGCGTGCTGATGCTGCTGACCGCCAACATGTAGAACACGCCGGCATCGAAGTTGGTGAAGTAGGCGTCGGGGCCGAACGGCACCACGGCGACGAGCAGGAACGTGCTGACCAACACGATCAGCGGCGCCATCTTGAAGATCCGCTTGTCAGCCTTCTCCGGCTGGATGTCTTCCTTCTGCAGCCACTTGCCCACCTCGGCGAACAGCTGCATCGACCCGTACGGCCCGGCTTCCATCGGGCCGAGGCGGCTCTGCATGAAGCTCATCATCTTGAACAGGAACAGATAGACGATGGTGCCTGCCGGCAACAGCACCGCGACGGTGCCACCCAGCACGCGCAGCAACGACTGCGCCCAGTACGGAAGATCGACTGCCAACATCACCGATCAATGTCTCCGAGGATGAAGTAGAGCGAGGCGAGGATCGAGATCACGTCGGGCACGTACACGCCGCGCAGCACCCACGGAACGATCGAGATGTTGTTGAAGCTGGCCGAGCGGATCTTGACGCGGAACGGACCGAGGTCGCCCTTGCTGACGACGTAGTAGCCCATCTCGCCGAGCGGGTTCTCGGTGCTGACCCAGGCCTCACCCTCGGGCACCTTGATGATGCGCGGCACCTTGGCCATCACCGGGCCGCTGGGGATGCCGTCGAGCAACTGATCGACGATCTTGGTCGCCTCGCGCGTCTCCTGTAGTCGCACCCAGCAACGGGCGTAGCAGTCGCCGTCGGGGTGCGTCCACACCTTCCAGTCGACCTTGTCCCACGCCATGGGCAGCTTCTGATCACGGCGCAGGTCCCAGTCGACGCCACTGGCTCGCAGGTTGGCGCCGCTGAGCCCGTACTGCTTGGCCACATCGGCGGGAATCACACCGATGCCGCGAAGACGGCTCTGGAAGATCTCGTTACCGAACAACAGATCGTCCATCTCGTCGCAGAACGTGCGCAGCTTCTTCATCACCTGCTTGGTCTCGGTGATCCACCCGGCGGGGAGGTCGTCCTTCAGGCCACCGATGCGATCGAAGTTCGGGTGGAACCGGCCACCGGTTGCGGCCTCGATCAGGTTCAGCACGTACTCGCGATCACGGAACGCGAGGAACACCGGCGTGATCGCGCCGAGCTGCACGCCGAGATCGCCGAGGAACAACCCGACGTTGGCGATGCGGCTGAGCTCGAACAGGATCGTGCGGATCCACTGTGCACGGGGCGGCGCCTCGATGTCCATCAGCTTCTCGGCAGCGAGGATGAACGGCACCTCGTTGGCGAAGCTGCCCAGCCAGTCGATGCGGTTGATCAACGTGGTGACCTGTGGGAAGGTGCGGACTTCGGTGAGCTTCTCGTAGCCGCGGTGCATGTAGCCGGCGCTCGGCTCGGCCCAGATCACCTGCTCGCCGTCGAGGCGCACGATGATGCGCAACGTGCCGTGCGTCGCGGGATGCTGTGGCCCGATGTTGAGGGTCATGCCCTCGGTCTCGAGCTCGACGTTGAGGCGCGCGTCTGCGGCCTGGGCGGCGATGTAGCTGAGCTTCTGGCGATCGGCGAGGTCGGTCATGTGGAGGGCTCGGTCTCTTCGTCGCCCGCCTCGTCGTCGCCGGGAAGTTGCTCGACATCGACGATGCCGGGCCACGGCTTGACGATGCGCGCCAGCAACGGGAAGTCCTTGCGCAGCGGATGCCCCTCGAACTCCATCGGCAGGTACATGTTGCGCAGATCGCCGTGACCGGCGAAGCCGATTCCGAACATCTCATGGGCTTCGCGCTCGTGCCAGTTGGCACCGGCATACACGGTGATCCAGCTGTCGACGGTGGGATCGTCGTCGGCGACATCGGCCTTGATCGTCACGCCGAAGTGCTCCGTGAGGTTGGTGACCCTGGCGAAGACCTGCATCCGGGTCTCGCCGCCTGCATACCCCTGACGGATGGTGTCGTCGCGCTGGACGGGAGGCTGCGTCGGGTCGTCTTCACCGCGGCCGTACGGACTGGGCATCCAGTCGATCGCCGACAGGAAGCAGAAGTATTCGCAGCCGATCACGTCGCGCAGCGCCATGCCCGCGGCGCGCCACGAACTGGCGCTGACCCGCACCCACACGTCGTCGCCAGGCTTCACCAAGCTGTCGACCAGCCCGTCGCCCAGCACATCGCGTAGGCGTTGGACGATGCCCTCGCGCAGCCCGTCGCCGGGCAGGGCCAGCGGTTCGGTCTCGGTACCGGCGTCACTCAATGCGACCACCGCCGACCACGATCGGTTCGCGCATCGAGACGTCCTTGACCATCGGTTTGGTGCCTTCGCCGCGCCAACGCGCGCCCATGTCCTCGTTCTTGATCCTCTGTTGCAGCAAGACGATGCCCTCGAGCAGGGCCTCGGGCCGTGGTGGACAGCCTGGCACGTAGACATCGACCGGGATGATCTGATCGACGCCCTTGGTGACGGAGTAGCTGTCCCAATACGGCCCGCCACAGTTGGCACACGAACCCATCGAGATGACGTACTTCGGTTCCGGCATCTGCTCATAGAGACGCTTCACGGCCGGAGCCATCTTGTCGGTGACGGTGCCCGACACCACGACGAGATCGGCTTGGCGCGGGCTGGCGGGCAACGGGATCACGCCGAGGCGCATCACGTCGTAGCGTGGCGAACCGAACGCCGCGCCCATCTCGATCGCGCAGCACGCCAGGCCCCACTGGTACACCCACAGGCTGTACGACCGGCCGAGGTTGAACAGCGACGTGAGGGGTTTGGGCATGCGCCCTTTGTCTACGAATCCCATGCGGTCATACCCAACGCAACACGCCCTTGCGCCACGCGTACACGAGGCCAAGGAGCAGGACGAGCACGAAGATCCCCATCTCGGCGAGACCGAACCCGGCATAGCGCTCGAGCTGGGTGGCCCACGGGAAGATGAACACGGCTTCGACGTCGAAGACCACGAACAGCAAGGCGAAGATGTAGTAGCGGACCTGGCTCTGCGACCAGCCGTCGCCAACCGGGTCGACGCCGCTCTCGTAGGCGGTCAGCTTCTCGACCGAGGGCTTGTTGGGCCGCACCAGCGCCGAGATGCCCAACAACATTCCGGCCAGTAGCAGGGCGATCGCCCCGAACCAGACGACCGTGAGATAGTCGCGCAAGAAGTCTGACATCGCGGCCGACGCTACTACGCGGCGTGAATGGCACCGCAAAAGCGCGGCGCGCTCGCGCTGTCATACAGATTGATACGAGCGCCACCGGGCCTTGGGCTGGCGCTCCAGACCGCCGAGCAGCTCGGTGACATCGGTCTCGATCGGGAGCACGCTTGGTCGCGAGCGGACGCTCGTGTACCTGGTTGACACCTCGGTCCTCACGCGCATGCGCCGACCGACGATCGGCACCACGCTGCTCGGGCTGGGACGGATCTTCTACTCGCCGATCTCCGGTCTCGACCTGCGCTACTCAGCGTCGAACGAAGCCGACTACAAGAAGCTCACAACCATCCTCGACGGCTTCGATCGGCTCGAGCTCGCCGATTCCGTGTTCGACACCGCGGACCGGACGCAGTTGCTGCTCGCCCGAGCGGGACTGAAGGGCCGGCCGCTGCCCGATCTGGTCATTGCTGCACAGGCCGAGTTGGCCGGCCTGACAGTGCTGCACTACGACGCCGACTTCGACCTGATCGCGTCAGTGACCGGCCAGCCGACGCTGTGGATCTCGCGACCCGGTTCGATCGACCAGCCGATGCGGGCATACTGGGTCCATGCCTGACGAAAGCGAAATCTCCTCTGGGCCCAGCGACGACGAGCCAACGGCCGAGGAGCTCGAACTGGAAACCTACGACCTCGATGGTGATGGCGAGATCGGTGTGATCGATCACGAACGGGCACGCCTCGGTCTGGTCGACGCCCGTCTGGAAGAGATCGCCGAAGAGGGCGGGATCAAGGGGGCGATCGCCGAGGCGGCGCACAAGGTCCTCGACAAGCTCGACAACGACGACTGAGCGACGCTCAGTCGCACGCCCGCCCACGCAGCAACGTCATCACGGAGCCACCGTGATGACGACCCTCACGGCCGACCCGGATCGGCATCATACGCACGAGGTCATCGTTGCCTGACGGCCTTACGAGGCGCCTGGTCGGCGCCCGCCCGTTCCAGTCATGGCATCGGCGCAACGCAGCGGCGGGTGGACTCAAGTGTCGACGACAAAGGTTCAGTAGTTGGTCAAGTTTGCGAGCGCTCGGTGAAGATCGACCAACCGACGAAGGGCTCGATCCATGCCGTCGCGGTTGCCGGGATCGGGTCGGCGAACGGCACGCGTGCGTAACAACGAAGGCACGTCGTCGATCGACAGCGAGCCGAGGGTCGAGAACGCGAGGAACGCAGCACCCCGGGCGTTGGTGGCCCGCGGATCCTCCATCTGGTGAACAGGGCGGTCGAGAGCGTCGGCCAGGAGTTGGGCCCACAGGTCACTCTGTGCGCCACCCCCACCGAACCGCACCGTCGCAACGTCGTGCCCGACGAACGACTCGACCGTCGGGAGCAACCAGGCAAGGTTGACGGCAACACCCTCCATCACTGCGCGAACCATGTGTCGCCGCTCGTGATGCAACGACAGGCCGGTGAAGGCGGCGCGAACATCGTCGTTGGGTTGCGGCGCCAGCGAGCCGAGCAGCCACGGCATGAACTCCACGCCCTCGGCTCCTGCCACCACCGAACGCGCATCACTCGTTGCCGCCTCGTAGTCCTCGCCGTACCCGAACAACCTCATCGCCCACTCCAGCGCCCGACCGCCGACGCCGTTCTCGGCCATCACGCAATACATCCCGGACAACGGGCTGGGCACGACGAAGATGCCGGCACCGAGATCCGCGCGGTGCTCGTCGATGTGCGCGCCGACCACCGATGTCGTGCCGACGACGATCGAGGCGTCGCGTGCGGTCAGCGCTCCACTGCCGATCGCCGATGTGATCGAGTCGATCGTTCCCGTCGTGACCGGCAAACCTTCGGCGATGCCCAGTTCGCGGGCCGCGGCACTCGTGACGGACCCGACGATTCCGTTCATCGGCATCAGCGGCGCCAACTTGTCGGGGTCGAGGTGGGTCGCCGCGACCAACTCGGCGTCGTACTCGGTGAGACCCCACGTGCGGTTGTCGCACACCATCTGTCCGAACGCCGTCGACTGCGTCGCGGCGAGCCTGCCGGTCAGCCGGGCATTGACGTAGTCCATCGGCTCGAGGAACGCCGCGGCCGCCGCGTAGGCCTCGGGGTGCAGCGTGCGCAGCACATGGATGTGGGCAACGTTGTCGTTGCCGCTCGGCAACGGAAGCAGGCCATGGCGTTCGACGAACAGGGCGAACGATTCGTCGGTCAGCAACGACAGGTTGTGTTCTGCGCCACGCGTATCCATCCAGATCACACACGGCCCGGTCGGCATCCCGTTGGCAGCGACGGGAACGGTGCTCATGTACTGACTCGTGACCGTGACGGCGACGATCGGCGGCGCGGGTCGCGTCGTGGCCGCGATCGTTGCCTGCGCCGCGGCGACGATCGCTGTCCACATCGCTTCGGGATCCTGTTCGGCTCCGCCGCCGTCGATGAACCGCGTCGCGACCGGCCGGCTCGACCACGCGACGGTCGCACCGTCGGCGGAAACGAGTGCCACCTTCGGACCGCCAGTACCCAGATCGATCGCCAGCACGCATTCAGACGTCACGCGGCGAGGTTACGACGTGCTACAACCGTTGGTTGTGAACGAGAGGGCAGACGTCGAAAGGCTCGTGCGCGCCAGCGGTCTCTTCGGCGGAGAACCCGTCCAGATCCGTCCACTGAGCGGCGGCATCACCAACCGGAACTTCGTGGCGACGACCGACCACGGCGAATACGTGGTTCGCATCCCCGGTGAGCGCACCGAGCTGTTGGGGATCGATCGGGCCTACGAAGCGGAAGCGGCGCAGCGGGCCGCGGAGCTCGGCATCGGTCCGGCGGTTCTGGGCATGCTCGAAGGTGTTGGGACCCTCGTCACCGAACTCGTCGAGGGGCATCATCTCGAGCCGACGCCCTTCACCGAGCGGCTCGTCGATGTCGTCGATCTGATCCGCCGATTTCACGACAGCGGAGCCCTCGGTGGCGCATTTCCGATACATCGCGTCGTCGAGTGGCACGCACGCGATGCGTCGGCACGCGGCGTCATGCCACCGCGCGCGTACGAACGTCTCCACCAGTTGAGTCGACGGATCGAGGCCGCGTTTTCGAGGGC
>JAYVOI010000170.1:0-10776 GCA_043758005.1 Ilumatobacteraceae bacterium | reverse complement strand
CCTCCGTCACCGCAGCCGACTGCTGCGTCGTCGTCGCCGCCAACTCATCCGACGACGCCGACAACTCCGACGCCGCCGAATTCACCTCCACCCCCGCGATGCGTGTGCCATCGGCAAACGAACGCAGCGTCGACGCTTCTCGCCGGGCGAACACGAATGCCGCCAGCGTTGCCAACGCGGACCCGGCCACGACGATGACGAGCGCCTGCCTGCGCTGGTCCGTGACAGGTCTCAGCACCGTTGCCTTGTCTTCTTCGACGAGGATGACCCATTCGAGTTCGTCGACGTTGTCGAACCCGGCGACCACATCGCGACCAGTGAGATCGACATACTCCACCGATCCCGTCTCTTGCCGGGCCGCCTGAATGACACCGGCGTGGTTGACATCGGTGGTCAGACCTCCAGCGGCCAGCAGGGCTTTGTCATCGGCGATGTCGCCGAACGATGTGCTGTACACGATGTGCCCATCTCGGTCGACCACCACGACGTTGCTGCGGGCATCGAGTTCTGGGTTGAGCAGATCCGGCAGCACGCTGACGGAAAGGTCGCCGACGAGCACCGCCTGCGGCCGCCCGGTGCTGTCCAAGATCGGCTCGGCAATGATCCAGTCGATGCGCCCGTCGCGAGCGACCGGCGACGCTGTGATGCGCTGCCCGCCTGCCACGCTTCGGAACCAGCTGGCGTCACCCACATCGAGTGATCGATCGCCGTCGGACACCGTGATCAAACCGTTGAGCTCGACGACTTCGAGCAGGGCAAAGTCACCCCCCGACCTCTGCGATCGACGCAACACGACCTTGACATCCGCATCGTCGAGCTTGGCGCTGAGTTGATCTGCAACGACTGCCAGGTCCTCGTGGCGTTCCGACATCCAATCCTCGAGACGCAACGTCACGGCTCGGGCGACGTCGACACCGCCGCGTTCGGCGGCACCAGTGAGGCTGGTCGTCGACTTCGTGGTCAGCAGCACGGCCAAGGCAACCATCAGCGGGATGCACACCACCAACATGCTGATGATCAAGCGATAGCGATAGCGCATGCCCCGGCGCCCCGGCATCGCCGTCACGGAAGCGCGGCCGCCAGCACCATCGACGTCGGTCACCATTTCGCGGGGAATTCTTGCCAGTACCCCGCAGTGAGACGGGGTAAACGTGTCATGCACCGCAACGAGCCGGGCCACCGCAGTGGCACCGGTTCGTCATCGGATCTCACGGGTGGAGGTGAGGGAAATCGAACCCCTGGCCTCAACAGTGCGATTCTTCCGCCAGCCATCACACCGCTGATCACCGACCACCTCCGGGCTTCACCGTTCACGGGTTGGGCATCGCACCCTGATCCCGATTGTGGACACGGTGTGGACACGCCGACCTCGGCGGAATCGACGAGAACACGTGTCCACTCGACCCCGATCTTGAGGTCCGACGCTGTGGCGAACGGTACTCCTTCGACCACCGAGAGGACTCGGGCCGAACGTCCCCCTCGGGACAGCATTGTGGACAGAACTGCGGACAGAACTGCGGACAGGATGCAGGAGAGGCCCTCCCGGAGATCATCCGAAAGGGCCTCTACGCTGCTCGATTACGGGTGGAGGTGAGGGGAATTGAACCCCTGGCCTCAACAGTGCGATTGTTGCGCTCTGCCAACTGAGCTACACCCCCGTTGGAGACTCCGAGTGTAGCGGTGCGTTCTCGCCTGAACCTTGTCGCTGGGAGGTCGCTCGGCGACCTGGGAGCGACAAAGCTCGAGTGGGTTGGAGCGCCGAAGGACTCAGGCGGCGTTGAACCAGTTGGTGTCGGCGTCGCGGTCGACTTCGAGCGAGCGGATCTGCACCAGCTTGTAGCAGTAGCAGCACAACGAGATGAAGGAGAACGTGAAGGCGTAGACCATCGAGTTGGCCTTGGTGGTCGCTGCCAGGAATGCGGTGACACCGGTGACGAGCACCAGCATGAAGAAGACGTTGGCCCGACGGCGACGGATGAGCTCGCGCTGGCTGACCTTGTGCAGGTGGGCCTGGCGGTGCTGACCGGTGGTGCGATCGATCGTCGCGGCGTGCATGCGCTGGCCGGCCACGGCGGCGGCGGCGCTGCGGTGCATCTGGCCGGGGCGACCTGGCGCCGCCGGACGCGCCAGCGGCGACGGTGACGCCAGCGGGCGACCCATCGAACGCATCGGCACCATGGTGCGAGTCGGCACTGCACGCTGCAGCGTGGAGAGCTGACGACGGAAGTCGGTGACCGACGAATTCGGTCGATTCTCGACTCGAGAACGCAGGAGCGGTGGGATCAGAACGGCCGCCCAAGCAGCGAGGACAGCCAATAAAACGATCTTACTCATCGACGAGCGATTCCCTTGTCAGACATCTGTTCACGATTCCTTCTGAGGTGCCACGCCGGCAAACAGGACATTAACCGAGGGCGTTGTTTCATTACGAATCTACTACATTCGTAACACTGGCTGACACGTTATCAGGTCGCCGGTAGGTTCCCGACCGCCCCCCGGTCTTCTCCCACAGCGCCAGTTCACCGATCACCATGCCGCGGTCGGCCGACTTGCACATGTCGTAGATGGTCAACGCGGCGATGGCGCATGCGTGCAACGCCTCCATCTCCACCCCGGTGCGGTCAACGGTGTCGACCTGGGTCTCGATGGCCACGTGGTCGTCGCCGATCTCGAAGTTGATGTGCACCGAACCGACCAGCAACGGATGGCACAGCGGGATCATGTCGCTGGTGCGCTTGGCAGCCTGGATCCCGGCGACGCGTGCGACTGCCAAGACATCGCCCTTGTTGACCTCGCGGTTCGCAATGGCCGCGGTGGTCTCGGGAGCCATGAACACCTTGCAGCGCGCAACGGCTCGACGGTGGGTCGGATCCTTGGGCGTGACGTCGACCATGCGCGCCCGTCCCATGGGATCGAGGTGGGAGAACGCCAGATCGCTCATCTAGGTGATCACACTAGTAAACGCGGGGCCGTCGAACCCGACACGAGCATCGTGATCAGCCCTGTTGCACCGGGCCGGTGTCGACGACCTCGAACGCCGTACCGGGAATCCTCTTCAATTGGTCGAGGTCGGTGTCGTTCCATCCGGGATCGGGAGCGCCCTGGAAGTACCAGTTGCTGCCGTTGTCGGCGACGATCAATCCGTACCGCTGCATGGCGGCAGCGATCACCTTGGCCTGACCTGTGAGCGAGCCGATGTCGAAGCCGCCGCTGAGGCGCAGCCGCATGCCCATCGCCGGCAGCGTGGGGTCCGTCTTGTTCGAGGCACTGTGCGATGCAGGCGGGATGAAACCGCTCTGTGTCTGGGAGAACGTGACGCGAATCGCGTGATCGATCAGACCCGCGGCCACCTCGTCGTACCGAACGAGGCCCGGCAGGATCGGAAGTCCTGCCGCGTCGGCACTCGTCCAGCCGACGGGACGCGACGCTGCGGTCAGCAGATCGAACTTCGCCCCCGCATCAGCGAACCAGCCCGCGCCACTCCTGCTGGCGGAGAACAGTTCGTACAGCTGACACGTCTGCTCCTGCACCACCAGCACATGACTGTCGCCGCCTCCGCCTCCACCCTCGATTGGCGCGTCGAGCGGAATCGGGAACGGACCCGGGTCGCTCTCGTCGCCGGAGAGGCCATAGGTGATCGGCACGAGCGGCTGTGTGGCGGGCACGACCACATACGGAATGCCGTAGAGGGGGTTCTCGCCGAAGTCGGGATGCAACGCCTGAGAGCCGATCGACTGGATCTTGTTGATGATCTGCGCGCTCAGCGGATGCAGCGGTTTGGAGGCAACCTCGGTGTTCCAGGCGTTGTCCGCGGGGAAGATCGGGCAATCGCCGATGCGCGGCCCAGGCGGCCGCAGTCGCTTCGCCGGAAGGCTCGCCGTGGCACCGGTCGAGACCGTGCTGGGTACTGCGGCAGCGACCCCAGCGGCACCGAGAGCGGCGACAACCGTGACCGCGACCGGCCAGCGACGGACGACCAAGTCAGCCGCCGATCTGACTCATCGTCCGGTTCGGCCTCACGAAGTTCACCTGGTTGATCTGGTGACCTGCCCACTTCGTGCCGACGGCTCGCTGAATCTCTGCGGCCATCGCGTCGTCGTCGGCGCCATTGCGCATCAGCGTGCGGAAGTCGAACTCGGTCGTCGCGAACAGGCAGGTGCGGAACTGGCCATCGGCCGTGACTCGGACGCGGTCGCAGTCACCGCAGAACGGCTTCGAGACGGAAGGGATCACACCAACGGTGCCGTGCCCGTCGAGGTATCGCCAGCGGTCGGCCGGGGCCGCACCGCGCGAGGTCATCTGCTCGAGCGGGAACACCTCGTCGATTGCCGCCACGATCTCGTCTTGCGTCACGACCTGGTCGTTGACCCAGTGCCCGCCGGCATCGAGCGGCATGAACTCGATGAACCGAACCTCGACATCGTGATCGCGCCCGTAGCGGGCAAGGTCGACGATCTCGTCGTCGTTGACACCGCGCTGGACGACCGCGTTGATCTTGACCGGGGCGAACCCGGCTTCCTTGGCAGCCTCGATGCCATCGAGCACCCGCACCAGCTCGTCGCGTCGCGTCATCTGCAAGAACCGATCGGCGTGCAGTGTGTCGAGGCTGATGTTGACCCGGTCGAGGCCGGCTTGGCGCAACTCGTGCGCCACGAGCCGGAACGTGGCCCCGTTCGTGGTCAGGCCGATGTCGGGCGCCCGGCCGGCGTGTGGCGAGTGAGACGACGACGGCACTCGCAACGCAGCAAGCTTGCCGACCAACACCGGGAGGTGGGCACGCACCGTGGGCTCGCCACCCGTCAGCCGCAACCCGTCGACCTCGAACCGCTCGACGAAGATGCGTGCCAGCCGCTCGATCTCCTCGAACGTCAAGACCTCGCTGCGCGGCACCCACACCATGCCCTCTTCCGGCATGCAGTACGTGCAGCGAAAGTTGCAGCGGTCGGTGACCGAGATGCGTAGGTCACGAATGGTGCGTCCGAAGGGATCGACGAGATCCATGGCCGTCAGGCTATCGACAGCAGCATCGTGGCGACGGAGCCGCCGGGTTCGATGCCATCGCCATCAGGCACGATGGCGATCGCGTCGGCCAGCGATGTGGCCGCCAGCTGGTGGCTTCCCTGGGCCCCGACGGAACCGATGTGATAGCGCCCGTCGTCGCCGAAACCCCCGAACACACGCATGTAGTGGGTCTTGCCGTCGGCCCGGCGTGGCAACCCGTCGTCGGCCACCGCCACGACCGTGGTGCGGTCGAGCACCGTGTGGCCCATCATCTTGCGCAACGCTGGTCGGGCGAACAGTTCGAAGCTGACCATCGAGCTCACCGGGTTGCCGGGTAGCCCGAAGACCGGTGTGCGGCGGCCCCCCGAATCGAGCAACCCGAACGCGAAGGGCTTGGCCGGTTTGATCGCTATCTGCATCCAGCGCATGTCGGCGATGCGCGACAACACTGCCTTCACGACGTCGTACTCGCCCATGCTGACCCCGCCGCTCGTGACGATCGCGTCGTAGTTCGCCGCTGCGTCGCGCAGGACGACCTCGAGGGCCGCCTCGTCGTCGCGAACCACCCCGAGATCGATTGCGTCGCAACCCGCTTCGGTGACCAGCGGCAACAACATGGTCTTGTTGCTCTCGCGAATCTGGCCCGGCTGCAGGGCGGAGCCGTCGTTGATCAGTTCGTCACCGGTCGACAGGACCGCGACCCGCGGCGTGCGCACGACGCGTACTCGCCTGGCATTCACGCTGGCCAGCACGCCCGCAACCGCGGGGCGCACCGTGGTGCCGGCGGTGAACAGCTCGGTGCCGATGTGCACATCCTCGCCGACCCCGCGCACCGCCGCTCCCGTCGACACCGATCGGTGGATCAACACCTCGTCACCATCGACGCGTTCGGTGTCTTCGACCATCACCGAGGCGTCGGCGCCGTCAGGCATTGGTGCACCGGTCATGATGCGGATCGACTCGCCGGGCCCGACGACCCGATCGGTCGACCAGCCTGCCGCCACTTCACCGACGACACGCAGACGCGTGGGAGCGTCCGCAGTGTCCGCTGCCCGCACCGCATAGCCGTCGACGGCAGAGTTGGCAAACGGAGGAACATCTTCCGCGGCGACCACGGCCTCCGCCAGGACCGCGCCGATCGATTCGGCGATCGACACCTCGACCACGTCACCGACGACGCAACGCTCGAGTACGTACTGGCGAGCCTCGCGTTCGCTGATCACGACCCGAACGGTACCGTTTCAGCGGTGAGCAACTACACCGCGCTGCCCGCCAGCGGTCACACAGCGCGGTGGGTCACGTGGGATGGCGACAGCGACGAGGTCACGGACTTCCGATGGGAGAACGAGGGCTGGACGATCAGCGGCCAAGTTGCCCGAGAACGGGTCCAGTACGTCGTGCGCTTGACCGCGTCGTGGCAGGTTCGCCAGTTCCTGCTGTTTCGCGATCTGGAGGATCCCGACCTGTGGCTGGCCACCGACGGCACCGCACGGTGGGGCGAGATGAACGGCGCCCACCGAGTCGAGCTCGATGGTTGCTACGACGTCGGGCTGCCGTGCACACCCCTCACCCACTCGTTGCCCATCAGGCGGCTACCGCTGCACGTCGGCGACAGCGCCGAGCTCCCGGTCGTGTCCATCGACGTCGAGACGCTCGACGTGCGCGCGGTGACACATCGATACGTGCGGCTCGACACCCATCGGTGGGCGTTCACGCACGGCGATCATGCCGCGGAGTTCGACGTCGATCAGCACGGTCTGCTGATCGACTACCCCGACAGGTTTCGACGGGTCAGCTGATCCGATCGCGCAGGAACGCGACGAAGTCGTCGCCGATCGTCGGATCGTCGAGGGCGATGTCGACGACCGCGCTCAACCACCCGAGCGGCGTGCCCGTGTCGTAGCGGCGAATCGTCGAGAGCACGCCGTGGAAGGGTCCGGTGGCGGCCTGAACCTTCAAGGCATCGGTGAGCTGGATCTCGCCACCGGCACCTGGCTGCAAGCGTTCGATCTTGTTGAAGACATCGGGCGTCAACACATAGCGGCCGATGATGATGAGGTCGCTCGGCGCGTCGTCGATGCTCGGCTTTTCGACCATGGTGCGGATTCCGATGACGCCGCGATCGTCGAACTCCGTCGACGGGTCGATCACGCCGTACGAACTGACCTGATCGCGAGGGACCCGCTTGAGGCCGACCACACTGCCCCCGGTCGACTCGCACAGCCTGGCCATCTGATCGAGCAACGAGGAATCGCCCATCAACTCGTCGGGCAACATCACCGCAAAGGGCTCGTCGCCCACCGCGCCGGCCGCACATCCGACTGCGTGACCGAGCCCGAGCGGGGCGTCCTGATAGGCGAAGCTGACGAGCACGTCGCGACCGATCGACTCGAGGCGGTCAGCCATCTCGTGCCGACCGGTCGACCGCAACTTGGCGAGCACCTCGTCGGAGGATTCGAAGTAGGCCTCGATCGCCGGCTTGTTGTGGTTGGTCACGATCACGATGTGGTCGATGCCGGCGCCGACGGCCTCGTCGATGACGAGTTGCAGCGCGGGGGTGTCGATGATCGGCAACAGCTCCTTCGGAACCGCCTTGGTCGCCGGCAAGAAGCGAGTGCCCAGTCCGGCAGCAGGGATGACAGCGGTGCGAACGAGCATCTCGGGGATGTTACGGCGCGACCACGGCCCGCTAGCATTAGCAGTCGAACAGTCCGACTGCTAATGAACACGGCGGAGCCGACATGCCTACCTACGTCTACAAGTTCATCGACACCGGTGAGACCATCGAGGTGCAACAGCCGTTCACGGACGACGCGTTGACCCACGCTCAGCACCCCGCGACGGGTGAACAATTGCAGGTCAAGAAGGTGTTCACCCCTGTCGGTGTCACGTTCAAGGGCGGCGGTTTCTATAAGACCGACAGTCGTGGTGGTAAGTCGAAGTCGTCAAGCTCGACGACATCATCGGAGTCCTCGTCGACCGCATCGACGTCGAGCGACTCGTCGTCATCGTCCTCGACGCCCTCGACGTCGTCGACAGCGACAGCGACGGCGTCGTCGGAGAAGTCCACGCCAGCGAAGTCGACCGCCAGCAGCGACTGAAGCACTCGCCGACCGATACAGTCGGCCATGACTTCCCCCAATCGTCGACTCGATCTGTCGAGGGAGTCTCATGCACCAGCTGGCCTGGATTCGCCTGATGGTCGCGCGCCACCCGGCCATCTACTGGCTCACCATCAGCGTGGTCGCGGCTGCCGTTGCGCTGGGCGCCGCGCGGGCGGTGGAGGGCGTCGATGCGGCCCGGCGCTCGTGGGGACGGCAGCAGACGGTGTGGGTTGCCTCCTCCGCGATCGAGCCGGGGGAACCGATCCGCTCCGCACCTCGCCCCATGCCGTCAGCGGTCGTGCCGGCCGACGCAGTGGGCGCGGTCCCCGCCAGTGCACTCGCCCGCCAGCACCTCGGACCGGGTGAGATCATCACCAACGCCGACGTCAACACTCGGGGCACCGCCGGACTTGTCCCCGACGGATGGGTCGCCTTCGCGCTACCGCCTGCAGTCGGGCAGTTCGGCGTCGGTGATCACCTCAGCGTCTATGCGGCCGGCCAACTCGCCTCCGCCGGTCTCGTCGTCGGCGACACCGATGCGGCGCTGATGGTCGCCGTGCCGTCCGACGCCGCTGCGGCAATTGCTACCGCGCTCCTCACCGACACCGTCACCCTCGCCCTCACCCCTGGCTCTTGACAGCGTCGACAAGTCACGGAATCTCCGGTCGCACCGGAGATTCCGTGACTGGACTGCTCGGGGTCAGCGCCAGCCGGCGGCCAGGATGACCAGCACCGCGAGGCCGAGTGCGCAGCGGTAGATCACGAAGGGCATGAAGCTGCGCGTGCGGATCAACCGCAACGTGCCCCACACGGCGGCCCAGCCCGAGACACCGGCGGTGACGATTCCGACGATCATCGGGACACCGAGACCCGAGGGCACGCCATCCTTCATCAACTTGAGGCCCTTGTAGGCGACCGCGCCGGCGGTGACAGGGATCGCCATCAGGAAGCTGGCCCTCGCCGCAGCATCGCGGGTGAAGCCCAAGAAGCGGGCCGCGGTCATGGTGATGCCCGACCGTGACGTGCCCGGGTTCAGCGCCAGCACTTGGGTGGCGCCGACCTTCAGGGCGTCGTCGCGTCCGTAGTCGACGAGTGAACGCTCACCGCTGCGACGGTCGGCGACGGCCAGCAGCACGCCGAACACGATCAACGACACCGCGATCAAGCCCGGCTTGCCCAGCCTGTTGTCGATCGTCTTCTCGAACAGCGCACCGGCGATCGCCGCGGGAATCGACGACAATACGAGCAGCCAGGCCAGCCTGCCGTCGGGATCGACCGGCCGCTCGCGCCGCACGAGCAATCGGATTCCCTCGCGCACGTAGGTCACCAGTTCGTGACGGAAGTAGCCGACGACGGCGGCCAGCGTACCGAGGTGCAGGGCCACATCGAACGCCTTCTCGATCGCCGTGTTGTCGAAGTCGTGCCAGTCGAACAGCCACGGGACGAGCAGGAGATGACCGCTCGAAGAGATCGGCAGGAACTCCGAGAGGCCCTGCACGAGGCCGAGGATGATGGCGTGAATGATCGGCACGAGGGGCAGTTCTAGTCGACCGTGGTACCGGGGAGCACTCGTGACGACCACGGGCGGGGCTCGTCCCAGTGATGCCCGACCGGGCGGCCGAGGCGCAGCTTGGCCAAGAAGTCGTCGGGCCCGTCGAAATCGGGCATCTCCACGTAGGCGGCTCCGATCGCGTCGGGGACGTGGGCGTCGCTGCCGGCGCCGGCCGCCAGCTGATGGGTGGCCGCGGTCGACGCGGCCCGCGCGTTCAGGCTGTGCAACGACGTCTTGGCGTTCAGCACCTCGATGGCGTCGACCAAGCCACGAGCGATCAGATCGTCGAGCGCCGTCTCGCTGAGGTTGCGGCGCATCGGGTCGTACGGATGCGGGATGTACACGATCCCACCCTGATCGCGGATCGCCAGGGCCGCGGCCTCCGGAGACACCCCGACGGGAATGCGTTCCTCGAGGAAGAGCCCGATGATCTCACCGGCGTGCGTGCGCAGCTCTTCGCCGATGATCACACGACACGACAGGCGCCCCGCCAAGTCCACCGCACCCTTGATCGCATTGTGGTCGGTGATGCACAGCACGTCGATGCCTGAATCCGCAACCGCCGTGGCGACTTCCTCCGGTTTGGTCGACGAATCACCGCTCCACATCGTGTGGCTGTGCATGTCGACCCGCACCCACCCGACGGGCAGGGGTGCGGCGAGATGCGGGTGGCGAGCCACGGCTGCTGGGACGGGAGCTGGCACGAGCGGCAACGGTACCCCGTAGGCTCGCCGGTGTGCGTTGGACACCACGCCGCAGGCGGTTCATGCTGATCACCGGCGGGTCCGGGTTCCTCGGACAGCACTTGGGCATCGCCTCGGAGGCGGAGGACTGGGAGCTGTTCGCACCGCCGTCGGCGATGATCGACGTCCGTCTCCGTGAGCGCGTGATCGAAGAAATCAGCTCGTGGAGGCCGACCGCCATCGTGCACCTCGCCTATCGGAAGGGTGATCGCCGCAGCATCGTCGAGGGGAGCCGCAACATCGCCGAAGTCGCCCAGATCTGCGGTGCCCGACTGGTGCATGTCAGCAGCGATGCCATCTTTGCCGGGCGCGCCGCGCCGTACCGGGAGTACGACGCGCCGTTCCCCATCACCGAGTACGGGGTGATGAAGCTGGA
>JAYVOI010000169.1:0-4646 GCA_043758005.1 Ilumatobacteraceae bacterium | reverse complement strand
CGATCGCCGGTTCGTTGTGGGCGGGGGCCGCTGCGCTGATCGCGCTCGGAGTCGGGCAACTCATCGGCAACGCCGTAGACCGCGCCCGCCCATACGAGACTCTGACCGGTGTGCACGTGCTCATTGATCGAACCACCGACTTCTCGTTTCCCAGCGACCACGCCACCACCGTCGGCGCCGTCGCGGTCGGCCTGCTCCTCGTGGAGCGCCGTCTCGGTCTGATCGCGATTGTCGCAGCGGTCGCGATGGCATTCACACGCGTGTACGTCGGGGCTCACTATCCGCTCGACGTGCTCGCCGGACTCGTCCTCGGCGGCACGGTCGCCTTCACCGGAGCACGCCTGCTGGTCCCGCTCCTGGAGCGAACCCTCCAACGTCTGACGGCATCGCGGGCGGGAATCATCGTGCGCACGGCCCACGACGCCGTGGTCGATGGCGGGCATTGACCACCGACCAGGGGTCACTCGTCAGGTCGACCTCCCGGGTGTGAGTTCGACCCTGCGGAGCAGTTGGGCGTTGATCGCGACCACGACGGTGGAGAGGCTCATCGAGATTGCAGCAACCGCTGGGGGCATGGTGATGCCGGCCCAGACGAACGCCGCGACCGGGATGGCGATGATGTTGTACCCGGCCGCCCAGATCAGGTTCTGCCACATCTTGCGGCACGACGCACGCGAGAGCCTGATGGCGGCGCCGACCGCGCGCGGGTCGCTGCCCGCAAACACCATGCCGGCGGACTCGATGGCGACGTCGGTACCCGCGCCGATCGCAAGGCCGACGTCTGCACGTGCGAGCCCCGGCGCGTCGTTCACACCGTCGCCGACCATCGCCACCCGACGGCCCTGCTCGCGAAGTGCGATCACGGTGCGGTCCTTGTCCTCGGGAAGCACTTCGGCGTGTACCTCGTCGACACCGATCTGCTGGCCGACATGCTCGGCGACCGAACGCGCGTCGCCGGTGACCATCACGACGTTTGTGACGCCGAGGCGGTGCAGTTCAGCGATGGCCTCGGCCGACTCGGGGCGTGCCGCGTCCTCGAGCGCGAAGGCGGCCAGCACACGATCGTCGTCGATCAGTGGAGCACCGACGCTCCACGTTGTTGCCACTCGTTCACCTGGCCGGCCAGTTCGTTGGCAGTACGAGATCGCGTTCGCGCAGGAGCGCCGGCCCGCCAACGGCGTAGTGCCGGCCACCAATCTCGGCTTCGACACCGCGTCCGGTGATGGCCCTGAACGAGGTCGCTCTCGGAACGGTGAGCCCCTCGGCGGCAGCGACGATCGCCCTCGCCAGTGGATGCTCGCTGTCGGCCTCGCAGGCTTCGCCATCGCTCGAACGACGTCCGGCGGCTCGACGCCCGCTCAGGAGGTCGCCGCGCCCGGAGCGACCAACACCATGGGCATGCCCATCATCGCCACTCCCGGCACCGCGACCGGTACCGCCACAGCCACTGGGATCAGCGCTCAACCGGCAACCTGGGCGCTCGGTCCGGTACCTCTCGACGTTGCAGTCCGACCCCTGTGGACCTTCACGAACACCGGTGATGACACCATCACCCTGGGCGACCCGCACGTGCAGATCAACCAGGGTTGTTGCCCCGGCGCCCTCACCTACGAAGGCTCCAACACTGTCACGCCGGGTGGAACGACCGCGCTCACGTTCGAGCTATCGATGCATCCCGGTATGGATGGCCCACACGACATGACCCTCCATGTGCCTGTCCTCCATACCGACGGCACCACCGACACCCTGGACCTCGCCGTCACCGGCAACTTCCACAGCTGAACGGTCAGGCATTCGCCTCGCGGCGCGGGAGCTTCCAGTTGGGCCTGACGAAGTGACAGGTGTAGCCCGCCGGATAGCGCAACAGGTAGTCCTGGTGCTCGGGCTCTGCCTCCCAGAAGGGACCCACCGGCACGACTTCGGTGACCACCTTGCCAGGCCACAAGCCCGACGCTTCGACGTCGGCAATCGTGTCGTCGGCGATGGAGCGCTGCGCGTCGTCGGTGTAGAAGATGGCCGACCGATAGCTGACCCCGCGGTCATTGCCCTGGCGGTTCTTGGTCGTCGGATCGTGGATCTGGAAGAAGAACTCGAGCAGACCCCGGAAGGACTCGTGCTCGGGGTCGAAGATGATCTCGATCGCTTCGGCGTGCGAGCCGTGATTGCTGTACGTCGCATTGGCGACATCACCACCCGTGTAGCCGACGCGTGTCGAGATCACGCCCGGACGTTTGCGGATCAGATCTTGCATTCCCCAGAAGCAGCCGCCGGCGAGGACGGCTCGTTCAGTTGCTTGACTCATGTTCATCTCCTCATCTCGGACCCGAACGTGCCGTGTGGCCTCGATCGCCCGGGCGTCAGGAACGATACCGCCAGCATCCGACCCACCCGCCGCGACGCTCGTCGGGTTGCAACCAGTGACTCACACGGGTGCGATGCGGGAGCACCGGCGGAGTGAGGTCGTGGTCGGGCGCGATTCCGGCAACACGGGTACTCACAGCGCACCCGATCACGCTCAACGGGTTCGATTTCGGTACTGGTAGTACCGGAATCGCGCCCGACCGCCCTTGTCAGCCAATCGAAGAATTCGACCCTGGCAGTGCTTGGTTACGACACGTCGCCGACATCGCCTGGTTCAACTCACAATGGGTACCCGACGCGTCGATGCTCACCGATCCCCGCGTGAGTCCGCTGTACGTGCCCGACCTCGACGGCCTTCCCGCGGCGATCGTCATCACGTGCGAGCATGATCCGCTGCGCGACCAGGGTGAGGCCTACGCCGAGCGCCTGCGGGCCGCCGGCGTCCCAACCACCATGCGCCGGGAGCCGGGCATGGTCCACAGCTTCTTGCTCTGGGACACCGTCTCGCCGGCGTGCGCGGCCGCGGCCGATCGCGCCGCCGCCGATCTGGCGGCGGCGCTGCGTCGGGCCGAGCGCTGATCAGGCGAGGTCGAAACGATCGAGGTTCATGACCTTGACCCACGCCGCAACGAAGTCGCGGACGAACTTGTCGCCCGCGTCGTTGCTGGCATAGACCTCGGCAAGAGCCCGGAGCTCGGAGCTCGACCCGAAGATGAGATCGAAGCGGGTACCGCTCCAGCGGAGCTCCCCCGTCGATCGGTCACGACCTTCGAACACGTCCTCGGATTCCGACGTCGCCTTCCACGCCGTCCCCATGTCGAGCAGGTGCACGAAGAAGTCGTTGGTCAGCGTCTCCGGTCGGTCGGTGAACACCCCGTGCTCGGTCTGCGCAGCGTTGGCATTGAGCACACGCATGCCACCCACGAGTGCGGTCATCTCCGGAGCGGACAACGTCAGCATGAACGCCTTGTCGACCAACAGGTGCTCCGCAGCGAGCTCGTGACCCTTCTGGAGGTAGTTGCGGAACCCGTCGGCCGTCGGCTCGAGCACGGCGAAGGCTTCGAGGTCGGTCTGCGCTTGTGTCGCGTCGGCACGCCCCGGCGTGAAGGGGACCTGCACGTCGTGGCCGGCCGCCTTCGCTGCCTGCTCGACCGCGGCGCAGCCGCCGAGCACGATCAGGTCAGCCAATGAGACCGTCTTCCCCGAGCCGTTGAAGTCCTGCTGGATGCCCTCCAGGGCCGTCAGCACGCGTGATGCGCCGGAGGTCACGTTGATGTCCCACTCGGCCTGTGGCGAGAGACGGATTCGCGCCCCGTTCGCGCCACCGCGCTTGTCGGTGTCACGGTAGGTCGACGCCGATGCCCACGCGGTGGAGACCAGCTGGGAGATGGAGAGGCCGGAGCCGAGGATCTTGCCCTTGAGCGCGGCGATGTCGGCGTCGTTGATCAGCTCGTGCGTGACGGCCGGGACAGGGTCCTGCCACAGCAATTCCTCGTCGGGAACCCACGGGCCGAGGTAGCGGGCGACGGGCCCCATGTCGCGGTGCAGCAGCTTGTACCACGCCCGCGCGAACGCATCGGCGAGCTGATCGGGGTTCTCGAAGAATCGCTGCGAGATCTCCTTGTAGACCGGATCGGTGATCAACGCGATGTCGGTCGTCGCCATCATCGGAGCATGACGCTTCGACGGATCGTGAGCGTCCGGCACGGTGTCGCGCGCCTCTGGGTTCTTCGGCGTCCACTGTTGTGCCCCAGCCGGGCTCCGCGTCAACTCCCACTCGTAGGCGAACAGGTTCTCGAAGAAGCCGTTGTCCCACCGGGCCGGGCTGTTGGTCCACGCACCCTCCAGACCGCTGGAGATCGTGTCACCACCCTTGCCAGTACCGAAGCCACCCTTCCAACCGAATCCCTGCTGCTCGAGGGGGGCACCCTCAGGCTCGGGACCCACGTACTGGTCGGGATCGGCTGCGCCGTGGGCCTTGCCGAACGTGTGGCCACCGGCGATCAGCGCGACCGTCTCCTCGTCGTTCATCGCCATGCGCTTGAACGTCTCGCGGATGTCTCGTGCCGACGCCATCGGATCCGGGTTGCCGTTGGGGCCCTCTGGGTTGACATAGATCAGGCCCATCTGCACGGCGCCGAGCGGATTCGCCAGCTCGCGGTCGCCGCTGTATCGCTGGTCGTCGAGCCACTTGCGTTCCGGACCCCAATAGACGTCCTCCTCGGGCGCCCAGATGTCTTCCCGGCCGCCACCGAAGCCGAACGTCTTGAGACCCATCGTCTCCA
>JAYVOI010000168.1:0-23440 GCA_043758005.1 Ilumatobacteraceae bacterium | reverse complement strand
GCTGATCGCCATGTTCACGACCGTGGTGATCTACGGCGGCCATCGCATTCGCTCATCAGCGGAGCCGTCGATCGTGATTCTCGCTGCTGTCGCGATCGGCCACTGGGCGACTCGCCTCGGATTGACCACGGAACGCGCTAGCTAGGACATCGCCTCGGCATTGAGCTGACCCACCGACACGGCGATCTCGTCGCCGTGGATCGGGTGATGACACGCCACGAAGTGGCCGGTGCCGATCGCCCGGAGCTTGGGCTCCTCCAGACGACACGTGTCGTCGGCAGCAGGGCAGCGCGGGTGGAACCGGCAGCCGGGAGGAGGGAGCACCGCCGATGGGGGTTCGCCCTCGATGGCCGTCCGCGCCGTGAAGACGGTGGGATCGGCGACCGGGATCGAGTTGAGCAGCACCTGCGTGTAGTGGTGGGCCGGTGCCCGGTACAGGTCGTCGGACGGGGCGACCTCGCAGATCTTGCCGAGGTACATCACGGCAACGCGGTCGCTGATGTTCTTCACCACCGCCAGATCGTGGGCGATGAAGATCAGCGTCAGCCCGTACTTGGCTTTGAGATCCTCGAGCAGGTTCAGCACTTGGGCCTGCACGCTGACGTCGAGGGCGCTGACCGGCTCGTCGCAGATGATCAGCGTCGGATCCAGCACCAGCGAGCGGGCGATGGAGATGCGCTGACATTGCCCGCCGGAGAACTGGTGGGGCTGGCTCTCCGCCGCCCGAAGCGGATCGATGCCCACCTCTTGGAGCAAGGCGTCGACCTTCGCCGCCTGTTCGGCTTTCGTGCCACGCTTCCAGATCGCCAATGGCTCCATCACGATGTCGCGGACCTTGCGCCGCGGGTTCAGCGACGAGATCGGGTCCTGAAAGATCATCTGCATGCGAGTGCGGGCTTCGCGCATTTCGTCGCCGCCCATCTCGGTCAGCTGACGGCCCTCGAACATCACCGAGCCGCTGGTCGGTCGCGGTAGCTGCATGATCGCCCGACCGGTCGTGCTCTTGCCGCAGCCGGACTCACCGACGACCCCCAGCGTCTCACCACGGAGCACGTCGAGGCTGATGCCACTGACGGCATTGACCGTGAGACCGGTGTGGCCGACCGGGAACTCGACGACGAGATCGTCGACTCGCAGCAACACGTCGCCCGAGTCTCGAAGATGTGCTTTGCCGGTTCCGGCCATCAGGCAGCCTCTGCCCGGATGCGTTCCTTGGCGGCGTGGTAGTCGGGGGAGCCGACGGGATACCAGCAAGCAAATTTGTGGGTCGGGTCCTCGGGCGTGGCGATCAACGGCGGTTCCTCCTCAATGCAGCGGGCCTGCGCGTACGGGCACCGCGGCGCGAACCGGCAACCGCGCGGTGGATTGACGAGATCGGGAGGCCGTCCGGCAATCACGTTGAGTCGCGTGTGACTGGGATCGGTCAACTTGGGGATGCTGTGCAACAGCGCTTCGGTGTACGGCATCTTCATGTTGGAGAACAGCTCGGCCGTCCCCGCCATCTCGACCAACTTGCCGCCGTACATCACGGCAATCCGATCTGTGCGACCGGCGACGACACCGAGATCGTGCGTCACCAGGATCAGCGACATGTTCCGCTCGCGACGCTGTTCATCGAGCAGGTCGAGTATCTGCGCTTGCACGGTGACGTCGAGAGCGGTGGTCGGCTCGTCGGCGAACATCAACGTCGGCCCACACGACATCGCCAACGCAATCATGACTCGCTGGCGCATGCCACCGCTGAGCTCGAACGCGTACTGATCGAGGCGACGGTCGGGGCTGGGGATGCGGACATCTTGCAGCAACTTCAACGCCGTCGCCCTGGCTGCATCTTTCGACATCCCGAGGTGCATTCGCAGGCCTTCGCCGATCTGCCTGCCGACCTTCATCACAGGGTTCAGCGATGTCATCGGATCCTGGAAGATCATCGACATCTCTTTGCCCCAGATTGCCTGGCGCTGCCGGAGCGACATGTTGATCAGTTCCTGGCCCTCGAAGATGACCGAGCCCGACTTCACTGTGTTGCGTTTCGGCAGCAGCCCCATGATGGATCTCGACAGCACCGTCTTGCCGGACCCTGATTCGCCGACAATCCCGAGCGCCGCGCCGCGATCGAGGTCGAAGCTGACACCGTCGACGGATCGGACCAGCCCGCGCGCCGTCTTGAAATGGGTGTGGAGATCGGTGACCTCGAGGAGTGGCCCATCCTTGCCACGCAGCGAGACCTGCAGCTTCGTGCTCATGCGATGGTCTCGCGCGTGTTGAATCGCTCGGCCAGGATGTCGCCGAGCAGATTGATGCACAGGATCGTCAGGAACATCACCATCGCCGGCATCAGTGCCGGCCACCAGATGCCGCTGCGCAACCGCTCTTGGCCGGAGGAGATCATCCGCCCCCACGTGGGCAGCGGCGCCTCGACAGACAAGCCCAAGGCAGCGAGGGCGCCTTCTGCAACCAGCAGCAGGGCGAGGCCGGTCAGGGCGAAGGACAACAACGTCGGAATGATGTTGGGCAGGATCTCGCGGACCAGAATTCGCCGGTTGGGCGCGCCGATGCTGCGTGCCGCCATCACGAACTCACGTTGCGAGTACATGATCGTGTTGGCACGCACGAGACGCGTCAACGGCGGTATCGCCAGGATCGACAAGGCGATGATGATCGGGCCGATGGATCTCGTATCGGACGCGGACGAGGTGCTGTCGGGTTTGTCGCTGAAGGTGACGATGAAGATGGCCAGCAGCAATGCCGGGAATGCAAGGAGAATGTTGGTCACCACCTCGATGATGCGATCAGCCCAACCGCGGTAGTAGCCGGAGATCATTCCGAGCACGGTTCCGAAGAGGAGTCCGAACGTGATCGAGAAACCTCCGATCAACAGCGAGTTGCGCGCTCCGAACATCGACCTCGAGAACAGGTCGTAGCCATTGCGATCGGTACCGAACCATCCCGTGCGCTCGGGGCCCTTCCCGATGTGCTTCTCCGGATGGGCGAACCAGGCCCACGCCGGTGGCTTCTCGATCTTGAGGAGGTCGCCCTTGACTGCAGTGCTGCATTGCTTGGGGTTGGCGTACTGAGTGCAGCTGTGCTTGATGTACGGCAAGAAGTTGGCGCCGATGGCCGAGACCGTGATGAACGCCAACCATGCCACCGCGAGCCACAGCGTGATGCGTCCGCGTCTGTGGTGACGCTTCGGCTTGGCCAGAGGCGGCTCGACGGGAGGAACAACCGGGCCGCCGACCTCGGTCATGGTCATGGTGGTCATCCCAGCGCACGTCCCATCCGAACTCGTGGATCGATCCACGCATACGCGAGATCGATGAAGAAGTTGACGAGTACATAGATCAGCGCCAGCACGACGACGGCGTACTGCACGGTCGGGTACTCACGCCTGAAGATGCTCTCCACGGTCAGCCGGCCCATGCCATTGAGCAAGAAGAACTGTTCGACGATCACCACGCCACCCATCAGTGCACCGATGTTGACAGCGGCCGCCGTGACGATCGAGAACAGCGATGGTCGTAGCGCATGCTTGAACAGGATGCTCCACGTGCCCACGCCACTGGCTCGCGCCGTGGTGATGAAATCGCTCTGGAGCGTAGCGACCATGTCGGAGCGCAGTAGTCGCATGTAACCGGCGTACAGCGGGATGGCGACCGTCACAACCGGCAGGACGAACGCCTTGAAGTGGGCGACCGGGTCGCCGAGCCCGGCGTAGATCGACGGGAACGGGACCCATTTCCGCTGCACGCTGAACGCGGCCATCAAGACCGGCGCCACGATGTAGTTGGGGGCCGACAGCAGCCCGAATGCCGTCGTGGTGCCGATCCGGTCGAACTTGGAACCTTGTCGGTACGCCGACCACATCGCCACCGGAACGGCGAACAGCAGCGACAGGATCTGGGCGTAGACCATGATGAACGCCGAGATCGGCAGCGCTCGCACGACCTCGGTCTTGATCGACTGGTTGGTCTGGAACGTGAAGCCCCAGTTGCCCGTGACGAACTTGTGCATCCAGTCGAAGTACTGCGACACGATGGACCGGTCGAGCCCGAGGTCGTGCTTCACGGCTTGGGCCTGTGCGGCGGTGGCGCCCGGCCCCGTCTTCAGCGCGACCACCACGTCCGAGCCCCCCGGTAAGAACCGGAGGGCGACGGACGTGAGGAACGTGACGGCGAAGACGACGATTGCCAGCTGCACCAGTCGGTTCAGGAAGTAGCGCATCGACGCACTAACCCTCTTGTGTCACGCAGTCCGCGGTGCTCACTGGCCGCCTCGCCAGACGGTCATCATGTAGAACGTTCCGGCGATACCGGCGCCCGGCACGCCTTCGCTGCCATCGGGCAGCTTGAAGTTCCCGACACCTTGGACATCAGCCTTGTGGGGCGTTCCCCAGATCGTGTAGCTGCCCCAGATGTTGTAGCACTGGGTGGCGAACAGCTTGTTGACGTCTTCGGCGATCGCCTTCTTGCGCACCGGGTCGGTGCTGGCCCGGTTCTCGTCGAGCAGGGCGTCGAGTTGCGGGTCCTTGATACGACCGAAGTTCAACGCCAACTGGCCGACCGGCAGCGAGCTCGACGAGTGCCACCAGTGGTACTGCATGTCGAGGTCGATACCGCCGTGGTTCCTCCATTGGAACACCTGGAAGTTCCCGAGCACGGCCGTGAGGATGTAGTTGCCCTGGTCGATCTGGTCGATGGTGACCTCGTCGATCCCGGCCTCTTCGTACCACTGCTTCTGGAACTGGGCGATGGTGAGGTTGGTCTCGTCTTGCGTCGCGGCCAATGAGAGCGTGAGCTTGCCTGGGTGCTCGGCCTTGTACTGCGAAATCAGGTCCTGCGCCTTGGCCATGTCCTGCTTCAACGGGAACCCCGTGTCGGCCAGGTAACCGACCTGGTCGGGCGAGAACGGGCCAGATGCGAGTTGGCCGACACCGGCACTGATCGAGTCGATGATCGCCTGCTCGTCCGAGGCGTACGCAAGAGCGCAACGCACCCGAACGTCGTTGAGCGGGGAACCATCCTGCGTCACGTGCAGCAGGGTGTAGGCCGTCTCGGCGGTGTTGGTGATCTCTTCCATCGGGAATTCTTTGGTGTCACGCATCTCGGCGATGGTCTCGCCGTTGGTCGTGTGCAAGATGTCGATGGTGCCGCTCTTCAGGGCGTCGCGTCGGTTCAATGCGTCGGGGATCGGACGGAACTCGACCGAGTCGAGGTACGGGTACGGCTTGTTCCAGTAGTTCGGATTCTTCTTCATCTTGAAGAACTCGTTGGGCTTGTAGTCCACATACATGAACGGACCGGTGCCCACGGGCTGCGACCGCACCGACTCATCGGTGTCGCTGGCCGCGAGCCACGTCGGCGACGCCATGTACGCGGCCTGCCCCATGAGTGCGAACGGGAACGCGGCCCACGACGTGTTCATCTTGATGTGCACGGTCATCGGGTCGGCAGCATCGACGGTGACGCTGTCGATGGGTCGCAGGATGTTGCCGGTGAGGGCGCCCGTCTTGGCTCGGGTGAGGTTCTCGACGATCGCTGCGCCGTCGAACGGGGTGCCGTCATGGAACGTGACTCCTGCACGGGCCTTGATGGTCCATTCGGTGCTGTCAGCGTTCGGGGTGATCGACTCGGCCAGGTATGGAGCAGCTTTGCCGTCAGCGGTCGGCATCGCCAACGTGTCGTAGATGTTGCGGATCACTTGGTGGCACGAGATTGCGCACAGCATCTCGTACGGCCGCCACGGGCTGGAGGTATCGGCCTCGATGCCCATCACGACGGTTCCGCCGGCGACGGGCTGCACTGCAGCGACGGTCGTCGGTGCAGAGGTTTCAGACGGGGCTGCAGCCGTGGTTTCGGTACCGCCGGCCGCGGCGGTGGTCTCCGGCGCTGCCGCCGTGGTCTCGCCCGTGCTGACAACCGTGGGAGTGCTCTTGCTGTCGCTGCCGCATGCTGCGGCGAGCAGCCCGAGGCTGAGCACCGCCGCTGCGATGATTCGCTTGTTCGATCGTTGCCTGAATCGCACCATTTTCCCCTCTGAATCGGTGATGAACTGTCGTTCCTGTGACGGTTGCGATGTGACCCCCATCACATGTGGACTGTGGGGCACCTTAGTCATGCCATGTGGGTTGTCAACGACACCGAGCAGATACCGTTGCCGATCGTGCCGCAATTGCGCGACGAGTACCTCGAGCATGCCCTCCTCGATCGACTCTCGCCGAGCCACCCCCGTTTCGCCGAGATCGTGAACGCTCATGCGAGGGCTGTCGCCGCAGGGGAGCCGTGCTACGAGGATCCCTCGACACGGCTCATGGTGTTCACCGCGGCCTTTCTCGCGGACCGCGGTTGCTGCTGCGAGACGGGGTGCCGGCACTGTCCCTTCGTGGTCCGCTGAGATACCGTCCCACCATGGCTTCCAACCGAATTGCCGACCTCCGGGTGTCGAAACCGAAGTCGTTCCAACTCAGCAAGTGCAACCCAGGCGACAAGCTCGGCTGGCACAAGGAGGCCGCCCTCGCCGAACTCGAGCACGTGAAGCTGCAGCTCGATACGTTGCAGCAGCGGTTGGCGGCGCAAGCCACGAGCAGCGTGCTGCTCGTGCTGCAGGCTCGCGATGCCGCCGGCAAGGACGGCACGGTTCGCTCGATCCTGTCGGGCCTCAACCCGGCCGGTGTCAGGGTGACGAGCTTCAAGGTTCCGGGCGGCCGGGAGGCGGAACAGGACTACCTGTGGCGCGTCCACGCCGCATGTCCCGCCGACGGCGAGATCGGCGTGTTCAACCGCAGCCACTACGAAGACGTGCTGGTGGTCCGGGTCAAGGGTTTCGTGACGCAGCAGGTGTGGCGGAAGCGGTACCGGCACATCAACGAGTTCGAGCGGATGCTCAGCGACGAAGGGACCAAGATCGTCAAGTGCTTCCTCCACGTGTCGAAGGCGGAGCAGGCTCGGCGGTTCCAGGACCGCCTCGACGACCCCGCCAAGAGTTGGAAGTTCCGCGAGGGCGATCTCGCCGATCGCAAGCTGTGGCCGAAGTTCCAGGAGGCCTACGAGGACATGATCGGCAAGACCTCGACGTCACATGCGCCGTGGTACGTGGTGCCCGCCGACCACAACTGGGTGCGCAACCTGGCCGTCGCCAAGATCCTCCTCGACGCGCTGCAAGATGTCGATCCACACTTTCCTGCGCCGGACCCGAACATCCACACGTTCAAGATCGTCTAGCCGCTCCCGGGTTACCTGCCGCGGACCTTTACGAAATGTAAGGTCCACGGGGACATGAGCCTGCTGATCTCGACCACTCTCGCCGAGGCGCTGTCCGCGCTTGCTGACGAGCCGACCTCGATGGTGCTCGCGGGCGGAACCGACGTGATGGTGGAGATCAACGGTGGTCACCGACGACCCGAGAACGTGATCGCCGTGTCGCGCATTCCCGAGTTGCGCACCTGGTCGCACGACGTGGGGTCGGCGACGCTGCGCATCGGCGCCGCCGTGACGTATGCCGAACTGGAAGCCGACCCGTTCGGGCAATGGGTCCCGGCGCTCAGTCAAGCCGCGCGCACGGTCGGATCCCCGCAGATCCGCCACGCAGCGACCCTCGGCGGCAACGTGGCGACGTGCTCGCCGGCTGGCGATGGTCTTCCGGTTCTGGCAGCGCTCGATGCGGTCGTGCACCTGGTGTCGGCCGGCGGCAATCGTTCCATTGCGTTCGGCGCGTTCATGACCGCACCGAAGCGCACGGCGCTGTTGCCGGGGGAGCTGATCGAATCGGTGTCGATGCCCGTGTTCACGCGATGGCAGGGCTATGCCAAGGTCGGCGTGCGCAACGCGATGGTCATCTCCAATGCCGGGGCATGTCTGGCTGTCGACGACATCGGCGGAGTGCGACTGGCGCTCGGCTCGGTCGGGCCGACGATCATCCGGTGCGCCGAGGCCGAGTCGTTCGCGGCGACGGTGGTGGATCACGACACTCGTTCGGTCTCGGATGCCCATGCGATCGAGTTCGGCAACCTCGCCGCGTCGGCTTCCCGCCCGATCGATGATCATCGCTCCACGGCCGAGTACCGGCGGCACGCAATCGCCGTGCTTGCTCGCAGGCTCTTGCGGAGGGCGTTCCCGAATGGCTGAGCACCAGCACTTCGATCTCCACGTGAACGGCTCGCTGCACCAGGTGCGAGACGCCTGGATCGGGGAAAGTCTGCTGTATGTGCTGCGCGAGCGGCTGGGCCTCATGGGCAGCAAAGGGGCATGCGAGCAGGGCGAGTGTGGTTCCTGCAGCGTCCTGCTCGACAACGAGTTGGTGTGCAGTTGCCTCGTGCTGGCGGCGGCAGCGACGGGACAAGAGATCGTCACGATCGAAGGAATCGCACCTCCGGGGTCTCCCAGCGACGTGCAACAGGCGTTCGTCGAGTTCGGGGCCATTCAGTGCGGGTTCTGCACACCCGGCCTGATCATGGCTGCGCACGCACTGCTCGAGCGGAACTCGGAGCCGACCGACAGCGAGATCCGCGAAGAACTGTCGGGCAACATCTGCAGGTGCACGGGGTATGGGCGGATCATCGAGGCCGTGCAGCGCGTGACCGTCTCGCGGCGGGCCGAGCAGTGAGCACGACGACACGAGAAGGCGTCGTCAGCGGTCGGCTGGGTGACAGCCCGCCGCGGCCCGACGGCATCGCCAAGGCGCAGGGGTCGTTCTCCTTCTCCGGCGACCTGTCCGCCGACGGCTTCCTGTGGGGGGCCACCCTCCGTTCGCCCCACCCTTCCGCCAAGATCGTGCGCATCGACGTGACACCAGCGTGGGGTATCGACGGGGTGACGGCGATCGTGACTGCGGACGACGTGCCGGGCAAGCAGACGTACGGGTTGATCAGCAGTGACCAGCCGGTCTTCGCCAGCGATGTCGTGCGCTACGTCGGCGAGCCGATCGCGGCCGTCGCGGCTGATCATCCCGAGACGTGTCGACGAGCGCTCGAGGCGATCGTCGTCGAGTACGAGGTGATGATGCCGTTGACGGATCCCGAACGGGCCATCGACGGCAGCCACCCACCGATCCACCCGGCGGGCAACGTGATCCGTCACCAACGGATCGTGACCGGCGATCAGACACTGGTGGGCGAGGTCGTCGTCGAGGGCACCTACGAGTTGGGCATGCAGGATCAAGCGTTTCTCGGCCTGGAAGCGGCCCTGGCGCTTCCCGACCCCGGCGGCGCAGGCGTCGAGTTGTTCGTCGCCACCCAGTGGCTGCACGAGGACCGCGGCCAGATCGCCGCGTGCCTCGACCTGGCGCCCGACAAGGTTCGCCTGGCCCTCGGGGGAGTTGGCGGTGCGTTCGGAGCCCGCGAAGACATCAGCTTGCAGGTGCACACCTGCCTCCTGGCGCTGCGCGCCGGCCGACCGGTGCGGATGGCGTACAGCCGCGAGGAGAGCTTCCTCGGTCACGTGCATCGGCACCCGGCCACGATCTGGATGCGGCATCACGCAACTCGGGCCGGCGTGATCCAACGGATCGAGGCTCGAATGGTGCTCGACGGGGGCGCGTACGCGTCGACATCGTCGGCCGTGCTGATCAATGCCGTGACCCATGCGCAGGGGCCGTACAAGTGCACCAACGCAGCCGTCGACGGGTATGCGGTGCGCACCAACAACCTGCCCTGCGGCGCGATGCGCGGGTTCGGCGTCGTGCAGGCGTGCTTCGCCCACGAGGGTCAGATGGACAAGCTGGCCGTGGCGTGCGGCATCGACCCCGTCGAGATCCGTCTGCTCAACGCGATGGAGACCGGCGACGCCCTCATCACCGGTCAAGTGATCGAGAACGTTGCGCCCGTCGCCGAGTGCATCCGCGCAGCAGCGGCCCTCCCTCTTCCCGACACACCCGTCGGTGGGCTCGGTGGCGATCCGATGCATCTGCCCGGCGGCGCAGGCTTGACCGCCGACGCCTCGCACATCCGCCGTGGTATCGGCTGGGGCGTGGCGATGAAGAACCTGATGTACTCGGAAGCGTTCGACGACTATTCGACCGCGCGGTGCCGCCTGGTCGACGGCGTGGCCCACCTGAAGTTCGCGACGTCGGAGGTCGGTCAGGGCTTCGTCGTGCTCGCGCAACAGATCGCCCGCAGCGTGCTCGGGGTTGACGACGTCGTCCTGGAGCCGATCGACACCACGATCGGCTCGGCCGGTTCGACGTCGGCGTCGCGTCAGACGTGGATGAGTGGCGGGGCAGTGGATGGCGCGTGCCGTCTGGTGCGTGAACGACTCTTCGAACACGTCGGGGCGCGCCATGACATCGATGCCGTGAGGTTGGCGATCGACGGGCGAGACATCATCGACACGATGGGTCCGCTCCGCATTCCGGTGGCCACCGCCGGCCTCGGCACGACCTTCGAGGAGACGTTCGAGCATCACCATCGTCCGACTGAAGAGCTCGACGAGAACGGGCAAGGCAACTGCCATACGGCGTTTGCCTTCGTCGCCCACCGAGCCGTCGTCGACGTCGACCCGGAGCTGGGGTTGGTCAAGGTCGTGCAGATCGCCACAGCGCAGGATGTCGGGGTCGCCTTGAACCCGCTCAGCGTGCTCGGTCAGATCGAAGGGGGGATCGCGCAAGGCCTGGGGCTGGCCGTGATGGAGGAGATCATCCTCACCGACGGCCGCATTCGCAACGCCAGCTTCACCGACTACCTGCTACCGACGATGCTCGACATGCCCCCGGTCGTGGCGACGATGATCGAACATCCGGACCCCATGGCCCCGCTGGGCGCCAAGGGCGTTGGCGAACCGCCATGCATCTCATCGACGCCGGCCATCGTCGCCGCCATTCGCGATGCGATCGGCCGCGATCTGTGGCGCGTCCCGGTTCGTCCCTCGGACATCTGCCTACCCAACCGCTAGGTTGATCGACGTGTCGATTGAGCGCGAGATCATGACGTGGGAGATGTTCGGGGAAGCATCGCGGGTGCTGTCGCAGATGGTCGCCGACGACTACGAGCCCGACATGATCCTGTCGATCGCTCGTGGCGGTCTGCTGATCGGCGGTGCGATGGGCTACGCCCTCTCGGTCAAGAACGTGTACACGATGAACGTCGAGTTCTACACGGGGGTCGACGAGCGGCTGGAGGTCCCACGCATCCTCCCACCGGCGCCCGACTTCGTCGATGTCAGCGACGCCCGCATCCTGATCGCCGATGACGTTGCCGATACCGGCCACACACTTCGCAGCGTGCAGCAGTTCTGCGAGGGCAAGGTCGCCGAGGTGCGCACCGCCGTGCTGTACGAGAAGAGCCATTCGGTCGTGCAATGCGACTACGTGTGGAAGCGCACCGACAAGTGGATCAACTTCCCGTGGAGCGACAAGCCCCCGGTTGCCAAGCGCACCTGGGCCGTCAACGACGCGTGAGCCGCCACGCCTCCGGCGTGACGTCTCACCGCAGCACCTTGTCCGTCTACTCGACCATGGTGATTGGCGTCAGCTTCAAGCCGCAGATTGCCCTCTCGAGACGGACGGCGCAACTGCTCATCGGCTGGACCCAGCGCCTTTGCAAGCCCGACCTGGCGGCCTTCGTGAATCGTCAGTGACGAAGCGACCCTGCTGCTGAACGATCTGGGTGCCACGCTCCAAACAAACGTGCACTTCGGTGACGAGCGTGGCGCCCAGATCGGTTTGAACGAAGGCGGCCAAATCGTCACGGACGATTCGAGAGGCGCGGCCCGACCCGGGCTGGGATCAGGCCCTGGCGGCCTTGAAGCGGCGATCCACGTCGGCCCAGTCGACGACGTTCCAGATGGCCTCGACGTAGTCGGGCTTGCGGTTCTGGTATTGCAGGTAATAGGCGTGCTCCCACGCATCGATCGCCAGCAGCGGCACAGCGCCGAGCGTGGTGTTCTCGTGGTGATCCTCGAGTTGCTCGATGATCAGTCGCTGCCCGAGCGGCTCCCATGAGAAGATGCCCCAACCCGAGCCCTGCACCAGCGTCGTCGCCTGGGTGAAGTGGGCTTGGAACGCGTCGAAGGAACCGAACTGGTCGTCGATGGCCGCGGCCAGATCGCCGACCGGCTTGCCGCCGCCATCGGGGGAGAGGTTGCCCCAGTACATCGAATGCAACACATGACCACCGAGGTTGAAGGCCAGCGACTTCTCAAGGCCGACGATTGCGTCGTACTTGCCCGAGGCGCGGGCCTCGGCAAGCTTCTCGAGAGCCGTGTTGGCGCCCTTCACGTAGGCCGCGTGATGCTTGGCGTGATGGATCTCGACGATCTGCCCGCTGAGGTATGGCTCGAGCGCACCGGGATCGTACGCGAGGTCAGGAAGGATGTATTCGCTCATGGTCCGTACGGTACCCAATGGGGCAAGCATCTAACCGGCGGCGCCCGTTGCGGCATTGCCGCGCGTGCCGACTTGGACACTCGTCCCGTTGAGGTAGTCGTCGATCGTGCCGGCGATGCGCTTCCCGTCACCTATGGCCAAGATCACCGTGGCCGAGCCCCGAACGATGTCGCCACCGGCGAACACACCGGGCAGGTTGGTCATGCCCTGGGCATCAGCCGCGAGGTATCCACGATCCGTCAGTGCAAGGTCGGGAGAAGACGACGTGAGCAATGGATTGGCCCGAGTTCCGACGGCGACGATCACGGTGTCGCACGGAATGACACGCTCGGATCCCGCGATGGTCACGGGCGCTCGCCGCCCCGACGCGTCGGGCTCGCCCAGGGTGGTGTCGACACACCGCAAGCCGGTGACCCAGTGGTCGGCGTCGCCCTCGATCGCCATCGGGCTGACCTGGAACTCGAACGTCACACCCTCTTCTTCGGCATGGTGGATCTCTTCATCGCGTGCCGGCATCTCCGCGCGGCTGCGGCGGTAGACGATCGAGGCGTGCGCGGCGCCGAGGCGTCGAGCCGTTCGGACTGCATCGATCGCCACGTTGCCTGCACCGATCACCACGACACGGTCACCGCGCAGCACCGGCGTATCAGCATCCGGGAAGGCGTAGGCCTGCATGAGGTTGACGCGGGTCAGGTACTCGTTCGCGGTGTACACGCCCTTCAGACCTTCGCCCGGCACGCCGAGGAACACCGGCAGCCCTGCACCGACCGAGACGAACGTGGCATCGAAGTTCTTGCGAAGCTCCTCGAGGGTGTACGTGCGCCCGATCACCACATTGCACTCGACCTTGACCCCAAGGGCCTCGAGGCGGTGCACCTCGTGCTCGACGATCTCGTTGGGCAGGCGGAACTCGGGAATCCCGTACGACAGGACTCCGCCGGGTACGTGCAGCGCTTCGAAGATCGTCACGTCGTGGCCGCGGCGCGCCAACTCTCCGGCCGCGGTCAGGCCACCCGGCCCAGCGCCGATGATGGCAACGGTCCTGCCGGACGGCTCGACGGAAACCGGATCTTCGTGCACGTGGCCCCTGGCCCAGTCGGCGACGAACCGCTCCAGGTGGCCGATCGCAACAGGCGCGCCCTTTCGACCGCGCACGCATTCCGCTTCGCACTGGTGCTCCTGCGGGCACACGCGGCCGGTCACTGCCGGCAGAGCATTGTCGGCGAACAGCGTTCGAGCAGCGGCGTGAAGATCACCGTTCTCGATGTGGGCCACGAATGTGGGGATGTCGACGGCGACCGGGCAGCCGTCGACGCACGTCGCCCGCTTGCACGCCAGGCAACGCTGCGCCTCGAGCAGCGCGAGGTGCTCGGTGAAACCGAGGTTCACCTCGTCGAAGCTCTGCGAACGGCGACCGGCATCGCGGGCAGGCATCTGCTGTCGATCGATGGCCAGCCGCTCGCGTTTGGTGAGTGGCACGTTGTTCAACCCGCGCTCCGACATTCGTGACCCGACGCGACTCGTTCTGCATCTCCGTAGGTACGGAGGCGGTCGGAGAGCTCGTCGAAGTCGACACCATGCGCATCGAACTCGGGACCATCCACGCATGCGAAGCGCATGGTTCCGTCGACGGTCACGCGACAGCCGCCGCACATGCCGGTGCCGTCGACCATGATCGGGTTGAGGGACACGATCGTGCGCACACCGAGTGGTTCGGTGACGGCGGCAACCGCCCGCATCATCGGCACCGGTCCTGCTGCATACACGACATCGACCGACCGGTCCGCCAGAAGATCGCGGAGCGCATCCGTCACGAAGCCGTGTCGGCCGGCGCTGCCGTCGTCGGTGCAGACGACCAGCTCGGCGATCGACTCGAACTCGTCGCGGAACAACACGTGCTGCGCTGTGCGTGCGCCGAGCACGGTGATCACCTCAGCGCCGAGCTCGGCGATTCGGCGGGCGATCGGGTACATCACCGCCGCACCCACGCCACCCGCGACACACACGGCCGTGCCCTCGGTGACGAGGTCGGACGGGCGACCGAGTGGACCGACGACGTCACTGATGCGTTCGCCGGCAGCGAGCGAGATGAGATCGCGGGTGCTCTTGCCGACCGCTTGGATGACGAGCACGATCGTTCCAGCTTCGGCGTCGCTCTCGGCGATCGTCAGTGGAATGCGCTCGGACCCCTGACCCAGGCGAACGATGACGAACTGGCCGGGCTGGCGAACCGCAGCAACACGTGGTGCCCGCACAACCAGTCGATGCACGTCGGTGGAGAGCTCGGTGTTCGACATCACCTGGTGCCCGGCGTCGTTGCTCGCAGTTCCAGGTTTGTCGTTGATCATCAGGCGCGCTCCATCGTTCTCCCTGTCGATGGTAACGATGATCACGAAATCCGTAAGGGGCCTTGGACCCTGTCTGCACCATGGCGAATGGACCTTTGGCACTGTCGCTCGACGCCGTCTGCAGGGGATGATGAACCTGTCAGAGACGCCGACGAAAGGATCGTCCGATGAACAATGCCATCGATGTCATCGACCTCCTGCAGCGCGATCATCGCATGATCGACGGGCTGATCGAGGAGCTCGAACGAACCGATGATCCCGCAGAGATCCGTCGCATCTTCTTCAGCATCGTGGAGGAGCTCGCCGCGCACGAGGCTGCCGAGCAAGAGGTCGTGTTCCCGGTGTTCCGCGCCAAGGTCGAAGCGGCCGGCGACACGACGATCTCTCACCGCATGGGCGAGCACGAGGAACTGAACGAGTTGCTCGCCGAGATGCGCAGTCTGACCCCCAACGGCTTCGGGTTCACCAAGCGCGGCAGCGCGCTGATGCTCGACGTGAAGGCCCACTTCGCCAAGGAGGAGGAGACCGTGTTCGCCCGCATGCGCGAGCTGCTGAGCGCCGACGATCTGATCGAGCTCGGCCGGCGAGCGCTCGAGGCAAAGCGGCACTCACCAGCCTTCACCGACGACCACCCGCGTCTCGCCGATCGCTGAACCGAGCGCCTCAGTGGCGCTTGTCGAGGATGCGCAGCGCCGCATTGCGCCCGCTCGCGCCCCAGATGCCCGCCCCCGGGAACGTGGCCGCACCGGTGAGGTACAAGCCCTTCACCGGTGTCTCGTAGCGGGTGAGCTCCGGGTTCTTGTTGCGCAACGCGGCGAGCGGACCGCCGGCGAAGCTGGTGGCATGCCCGTGAGGCAGGTGGAACTCACGCTCGTATCGGTCGGGCGTCATCGTGCGCCACTCGACCAACGAGTCGACGAAGCCGGGTGCCAGCACGCTGGCGACCTGGTCGATCCAGCGTCGTGGCTCGGGGCTCTGCGGCCAGCCGCCCGCGATCGCGTAGGGCGTGTACAACACCTCGAGGCTGAAGACGTGCCGGCCTTCGGGGGCCAGCGTGCTGTCGAGCGCTGTCGGGGAGTTGACGAACATCCCTGGTTGCTGCAGGACCTGACCACTGGCCATCATCGAATGGCCGCGATGCATCTCAGCGAGTGACGGCGAGATCACGGTCGTCGCGCCGAGCGGCTGACCCGTTGCCAGCGTCGGCGGACGGTCGGTGATCGCGTCGATCTTCGACTCGTAGCCGTCGTCGTGCGGGATCGCCCTCCACCGCGCCACCAGAGACGAGGCCTGCGGTGGGGGATCCTTGAGCCAGGCCAGGAAGGTGTCGTGCGGGTTGCACGCCGAGACGACGATGCCGGCGGTCACCTCGGTGCCGTCGGTGCAGACCATCCCGCGTATGGCGTCGCCTTCGCAGGTGAGGTGGTCGACCTTGGTGTTCAGCAGCAGTGTGCCGCCGGCCGCCTCGAACGCACGCCGAAGGGTCTCGGGCACCATCCCGCTGCCGCCGACCGGCCGGCCGACGCGGGCGACGTGGCGCATCGCGTATGTCAGCGCCCCCAACCCGGTTCCGGGCAATTCCGGCGACACCCCCCACACCATCGGCCCGGCAACCATCGCCGGTCCGCGCAGCGCCTCGGCCGTGAAGAACTGTCGCATCACGTCGGCCGCGCTGCGACGGCTCCAGCGCAGCAACGTGGCGGCGCCGCGCCCACGCCGCGCGACCACCTTCTTGGCGATCGTGGCGATCGACGGCGGGTCATTGGCGTTGTCGAACACCATCTGCACCGCGGGCATTGCCGCCTTCACGTATCGGCGATACCCGTCGACCTCCGCCGGGTACGTGCGAGCGATCGCATCGAGCGTCTGTTCGACATCGTGGTAGATCGCCCACGAAGGCCCGCCGTCCCACGTCATGTTGCGCTGAGCCGGGTCGATGTCGATGTAGCGAAGGCCGTGGTCGGCCAACCCCAACTCCTCGATCACCGGCGTCGTGCGGAAGGTGATGTGATCGCAATTGCAGATGTTGACCATGCCGCCGCCGAACGACTCGCTCGATGCGGTACCGCCGACCGCCGAACGGGCCTCGACCAAAAGCGTGCGCAAACCCGCCTTGGCAAGGTACGCGGCACACACCAGACCGTTGTGGCCGGCGCCGATCACCATGGCGTCGTAGTCGGGCGCGGTCACCTCGTCATTCTGGCCCATCGGCGTCGGGGGTAACGTGCCTTCGTGACATCGAACGAGCGCTACTTCCCCAACCTGAGCGGTCCACAGGTGGGCGAACGGCTCACCGATCGCAGTATCATCGTCCAACCACTGGGCGCCATCGAGCAGCACGGCCCACACCTGCCGTTGAGCACCGACTCCGTCGTCGCCAGCGCGGTCGCCGAAGCGGCCGTGGCCGAGGTCGGCGACGAGCTCGACGTGTGGCTCTTGCCGACGCTGCAGTTCACCAAGTCGAACGAGCACGCCTGGTCGTCCGGCACGGTGTGGCTGTCCGCGACCACCCTGCTTGCAGTGCTCGACGACATCGGCCGCTGCGTCGCCACCACACCGGCAAAGCGGTTGGTCTTCCTCAACGGCCACGGCGGCAACAGCTCGCTGCTCAGTGTCGCCAACCGTGAACTGCGACTGAAGCACGGCCTGATGACGTTCCTGGCTCACCCGGGGATGCCGGTGGATCAAGGGGGCACGTCTCCGGCCAGCGAGCTCGGGATGGGCGTGCATGGTGGTACCGACGAGACCTCGGTGATGTTGCACCTCGCACCCGATCTGTGCGACATGACCAAGGCCACGCGCCGCGTTCCCGACAAGCTGGCCGAGAACACCTACGTCCGCTTCGGTGGACGGGTCAGCTTCGGATGGCTGTCGAACGATTTCCACCCCGAGGGAGTGATCGGCGACCCGACTGCCGCGACGGCCGCGCGCGGGGCCGAGCTCTTCGCCGGATCCGTGCGCTCGTTCTGCGACGCGCTTCGTGAGATCTCCACGTTCGACTTCGGGCGCTGACGATGACGACGCTGGATGATCTCCGTGTCGATGGCGCCCGTCTGTGCCAACGCCTGGAGGCGCTCGGCGAGATCGGCGCGGTGCACGGGCCGAACGGCGAGCGCGGTTGCGCGCGCCTGGCGCTGACCGACGAGGACCGTGATGGTCGCAACCTGGTCGTGTCGTGGATGACCGATCTCGGAATGGCGGTATCGATCGATGCCATCGGCAACGTGGTTGCCACCCGGGCGGGAAGCGACCCGACGGCCGCCGGCGTGATGGTCGGCTCGCACATCGACACCGTCCGTACCGGTGGTCGGTTCGACGGCAACCTCGGCGTGCTCGCCGGCCTCGAGATCATCGAGACGCTTGCACAGCACGACGTCGTCACTCGGCGACCGATACACGTCGCCTTCTTCACCGACGAGGAAGGCGCCCGGTTCGCGCCCGACATGCTCGGCAGCCTGGTGTTCGTCGGCGGTCTGGCGGTGGAGGAGGCTCTCGATGTTCTGGCCGCGGACGACGGCGCACGTCTGGGCGACGAACTCGCCCGGATCGGCTACGCGGGCCCCACGCCAGTGCCGGCGGCAGCATTTCCCCACGCCTACGCGGAGCTCCACATCGAGCAAGGACCTGTGCTGGAGGACGAGGGGGTGACCATCGGCGTCGTCACCGGCGTGCAGGGCATCTCCTGGACCGAGGTGACTATTACCGGGCAGTCCGCGCACGCCGGGACGACCCCGATGCAGTTGCGCCATGACCCGATGGCGGTCGCAGCGCGGGCCATTCACGAGATCCGACTGATCGCCGGGTACCTCGGCGCT
Organism: Ilumatobacteraceae bacterium; assembly: GCA_043758005.1. Classification (GTDB taxonomy): domain Bacteria; phylum Actinomycetota; class Acidimicrobiia; order Acidimicrobiales; family Ilumatobacteraceae; genus JAENVT01. Next base: position 4,965 of record JAYVOI010000168.1, on the reverse strand, counting down.
CCGCAGGTAGCAACGGTCGGCATGCTCGCTGTCACACCGAACTTGGTCAACGTCGTGCCATCCAAGGTCGTGTTCACCATCGACGTGCGCAACACCGACGAAGCGCGGTTGAAAGAGGCCGAGGCCGAGGTGTTCGCCGCGTGTCGCGCCTACGCCGGCGACGAGGGCTGCGAGATCTCGATGCGAACTCTGGCGCGCTTCGAGCCGGTCGAGTTCGACCCGGGCATGATCGATCTCGTCGAAGCGACAGCACAGCGCCTCGGTCACTCAACACGACGCATGCCGTCGGGTGCCGGACACGACGCACAGATGATGGCCCGAGTGTGCCCGACCTCGATGGTCTTCGTGCCGAGCGTGAACGGGCTGTCGCACAACATCGCCGAGCTCTCCACGCCCGACGACATCGAGGCCGGAGCCAACGTGTTGCTGCAGGTCGTCTTGACCCGTTCTGCCGAGTAGGCGGGCAGACAAACGAAGGGCGCCGGCCGGAGCCGACGCCCTTCCAGTTACTGCAGCCCGATGTACAGTCGCCGAATACTACACACCGATCGAGGGATCGATGAACTGATTCGTCGTGATGTCATCGGCGGTCAGACCGTCCTTCGGCGCTGAGCCGAGTGCGGTGTAGACGGGGATCGCCAGCTTGATCAAGTCGTTGACTCGAGCGGGATCGAAGTTGCCCACCGTCTTGTCCGGACCGTTTCCAACCAGGCCATCGGCCTTGATCGTCTTGACCGCGTAGTCGGCAACACCCTGGCTGTAGACCCAGCCGTTGTCGAACTTGGCAACTGCGTCGAGGATGATCTTGTTGGCCGCAGCCGGGCTGGTGAGGTAGTCGACGCTCGACTGCTGGATCATCGGAACCAGCTTCTTGAAGCAGTCGGCGTACTTGGTGATGTTGGCCGGCTTGGTCGCGATCGACTCGGCGTAGTTGTTCCAGCCGTTGTCGTTCACGTACGAGTAGGCGACGGGCTTGGCCCAGTCCTTGATCTCGTTCTGGTAGATGTACGGCTCGGCCGACCCGAAGCCCTGCTGACCGGACTTGCCCTGATCGGCGACGAACAGCGCTGGCGTGCCGTCGTACGAACCGTCGACCTTGTCCTTGGCCAGGGTGCCCTGCGATGTGAAGTAGTCCATCCACGCCGCGCCGCTGAAGTAGCGCACGAGCATGCCGGACTTGCCGATGTCGGCAAACGTCTTCACGTCGGGGTAGGTCGCCGGATCCCACATGATCATCTGCGGGTTCTTCTCGAAGCCCGACTCGATGGCGACGGTCGGGAACTCCTTGGAGTTCTGGATCGCCTCGTCGGTGTACACGTAGCCGAGCAGGATGCTGTCGTCGGTGTACATCTGCGCGGTGACGGTACCGAAGCCGATGGCAGGGCCACCGGAACGAACCTCGATCTTGACGCCGGTGTCGACACCGCCGCTGACCAGCGTGCCGCTGACCGACACCTTGGCCTTGTCGATGGCGTAGTCGGTCCCGATCATGTTGTAGAGGAAGCCGTGCTCACCTTCCGGGTTCCAGTCGGTCTGGAACACGACGGTCGCCGGACAGATCCCCTTCAACGCTCCTGCCGCGGTAGCTGCCGGGGCAGCCGTATCTGATGTCTTTGTGTCGCTACCGCACGCCACGAGGCCCATGGCCCCGGCGAGTGAAATGGCGATCAACGAACGTGTTCGACGTCGTTGCATCTGTTCTCCCTTTGTTTTGTTTGTGTGTTCACGCTGATGGTTGCTGCGCTGCTGACGACAGGTCAGCTGCTCTTGCGGGTGGACTCGTACCAGCGCCCCACGACGAGGTTGTTGAGCCATCCGAAGATGATGAAGACGACGATGCCGAGGGCGGCCGCCAAGATGAGTGCCCCATACATCTGGGGAAATTGATTTCGTGATCGATAGGAGTCGAGCAGGATGCCGACGCCCTTGTCGCCACGTTTGAAGAAGATCTCGCCGACGATGGCGCCGATGACCGACAGCCCGGCGGCGATGCGGAACCCGGTGAAGATCGTCGGCATCGCGTTGGGGAGTTGCAGCTTGGTCAGCCGCGTCCAGCGCGACACGTTGTGCAACGTGAACAGGTCGTGCTGGCCGCGCTCGGCCGACAGCAGACCGAACAGCGTGTTCGACACGATGGGGAACAACGAGATCAGCACACAGACGAAGATTCGCGAGGGGATCTCGAAGCCGAAGATCGACCCGATGATCGGCACCAGGGCGAGGATCGGGATGGCCTGCATGGCGACGAGGTATGGCCAGATCGATCGCTCGAGCCAACGAGCCTGCGACATCACGATCGCCAGCGCCATGCCCACAACGATGGAGATCACCAGGCCCTGCAGCGAGACCCGTGCAGTCCAGTACAGCCCGGCGAGCAGCGCCGACCGATTCGTTTCCGTGAGGAAGCTGACGTCGATGACGCGGTGCGGGGGAGTGATGAGGAACCGGGGCTTGTCCCAGATGTGCTGGAGAGCCCAGTACGACATGAAGTACCAGAAGCCGATGAATCCGGCGAAGCCGATGACCGGCGCCAGGTAGTCGCCGAGTTGGCGCGGAGGCTTGGTGGTGTGCGGCGCGTCATCGACCACGCGGACCTGTTCGTCTGCGTGTAGTTGCTCGAGGCTGACAGCGGCCGTCGGAACGCCATGCCCCGTCCCACTGGCCTGTTCGAGACTCATACGTGAGCTCCTCGCAGGGCGTGCGATACCTGACCGGAGAGTTCGGCGAACTCGGCCTCGAAGCGCAACTCCGGCGAGCGCGGGTAGGCGAAGGGGATCTTGAAGTCGCCGACGATTCGACCGGGACGTGCCGACATCACCAGCACCCGCGTCGACAGGAACACAGCCTCGTAGATGGAGTGGGTGATGAACAGCGCCGCGAACCCCTTTCGTTGGAACAGGCTCAGCAGCTCGTCGTTGAGCTTCTCGCGCGTGATCTCGTCGAGCGCGCCGAACGGCTCGTCGAACAAGAAGACCGTGGGATCCATCACCAGCGAGCGGGCCAGCGAACAGCGCATCTTCATGCCTCCGGAGAGCTGCTTCGGGTACTTCTTCTCGAAGCCGTCGAGGCCGACCAGGGCGATGTTCTCGGCAGCGCGGCGGGCGCGCTCCTCCTTGTCGATGCCCTCGAGCTCGGCGAGCAGCTCCACGTTCTTCTGCACCGTGCGCCACTGCAGCAAGGTGGCGTCCTGGAACACGTAGCCGACGTTTCCTGGCTCGACCGAGACAAAGCCGCCAGTCGCCCTGGTCAGACCGGAGGCGATTCGCAACAGCGTGCTCTTCCCACAGCCGGACGGGCCGACCACGGTCACGAACTCGCCAGGGCGCACGTCGAACGTCGTCTCCCGGAGCGCGTGTGTGCCGTCGGGAAAGACCATCGACACGTCGCGAAAACTCAAAGCAGGAGCAGCCCCTACGTCGCCCATTTCCACCACCGTAGCCGGATCGGAGGAAGCACCAATTATCCCTGTGGTACTCAATGCATCACCATCCCGCCGGTCACGTTCATCGCCTGCCCGGTGCAGTACGAAGCCTCGTCCGAGGCCAGGAACACGGCCATGTTGGCCACATCCGATGGCTCGGCGAGCCGGCCGAGCGGCGACTTCGCGGACCACTCACGGACCATCTCCTCGGTCCGCGTCGCCGCGCCCATCTCGGTCAACACGTAGCCAGGGCAGATGCAGTTGACCGTGATCCCGTGTGGCCCGAGCTCCTTGGCAGCCACCTGCGTGAGCGAGATCACGGCCGCCTTCGACGCTGCGTAGTGGGCCTGATTCCGGCCGCCGACCTTGCCACCCATGCTGGCCATGTTGATGATCGAGCCGTGTGCATTCGGGATCATCGCCTTCGCTGCAACCTGGATCGTGATCAGCATCGCCCGCACGTTGACCGCGAACGTCTGATCCCAGTCGGCCGGGTCGATCTCCAGCAGCGGCGCCATCTTCAAGATGCCGGCGTTGTTGACCAGGATGTCCAAACCGCCGAGCTTGCCGATTGCCTGTTCGACCACGGCGACCGTCGCCTCGGTGTCAGCCAGGTCCACTCCGTGAACGCTGCCGCCGACCTCTGAAGCTGTCGTAGCCAGGCGTTCTACATCGATGTCGAGGAGGGCGAGATCGGCCCCTTCACGTCGAAAGGACCTGGCGATCTCGGCGCCGATGCCACGTGCCGCGCCCGTGATCAGCGCACGTCGTCCGGCGAGCCGGCCATGGTTGGTCCCCATGGTGAGGGAGTGTAGGTCAGGGATTTCAGCCGCTCAGCCGCGATCGTGTGAACGCTCTGTTTCCAACGTTGGGTCGTGACGAACGACCGTCCGATCCGCCGGACCGAAGGCGATCGCCTCGCGAATCGTGCCTGCTCGGACCGCAACGCGGTCGCTGCTGGGGGCGAGACCCATCGCCGTTCGAGCCGAGCCGCTGATCATGTCGAGGGCATCTGCGGGCAGGACGTGTGCGGTCATGATCATGAGGCCGGCTGTCTCCAGCGGGTCGGCGCGACCGACCGGGTTGAACGGGTCCTGCAGATTGTCCGCGCCTGCGGCGACGTTGACGCCTGCCGCCCGTAACGCCTTGACCGCCGTGATCGCCCGCGGCGTCGCGACCGGACAATCTCGACCCTGGAGGAACAGGTTGGTGTGTGGGAGGGCAATCACGCTGATGCCGGCGGCGGCGACCTTGTCGGCCACCTCGCGCTGGCGATGCTCGCTTTGCAACGTCAGAGAGACGCAATGACTTGCCGCGACGCCATATGGAAAGCCGGTGGCGATCACGCGCTCGGCGAGATCCTCCAATGCCAACATCGCCGGGTTCAGCGTCTCGTCGGTGTGCAGATCGACGGGTAGCCCGGCATTGGCAGCGATTGTGAGCAGGCTCTCGTTAGCGGCGGCCGGGTCGGTCTCGAGATGGGGGCAGCCACCGATCACGTCGATGCCCATGTCGATCGCCTCGCGCAGCAGCGCCCGCTGGTC
>JAYVOI010000167.1:0-4685 GCA_043758005.1 Ilumatobacteraceae bacterium | reverse complement strand
GACATCACGATCTCATCGAACTCGCTGTTCGAACGGATCACCGCGGAGGAGATCTGGAGCTGCACCAGTTGCCGGGCGTGCGACGAGGTGTGCCCGGTCAACATCGAGATCCTCGACAAGATCCTCGACATGCGCCGATATCTGTCGCTGATGGAGAGCAACTTCCCTGCCGAGCTGGGCAACGCCTATCGGGCGATGGAGAATCAGGGCAACCCGTGGGGCATGAACCAGGGCGAGCGCGGCGACTGGGCCAAGGGCCTCGACGGGGTGACCATTGTCGACCCCGGGCAGCCGATCACCGCCGAGTACCTCTACTGGGTCGGCTGCGCCGGTTCGTTCGACGACAAGAACCGCAAGGTCACCCAGGCAATGGCCAAGCTGCTGCGCCGGGCCGGCATCGACGTGGCGATCCTCGGGCCGAGCGAGATGTGCACCGGCGATTCGGCGCGGCGCAGCGGCAACGAGTACCTCTTCCAGATGTTGGCCATGCCGAACGTCGAGATGCTGAACGGCATGGGCGTGCGCAAGATCATCGCCCAGTGCCCACACTGCTTCAACACGCTGAAGAACGAGTACCCGCAACTCGGTGGCAACTACGAGGTCATCCACCACACCCAACTGCTCGAGTCGTTGATCGAGGCCGGCAAGCTCGACGTCTCGCTGGCCACGCTGGAGGAGCGCATCACGTATCACGATTCGTGCTACCTCGGCCGGCACAACGACGTGTACCTCGCGCCGCGCAAGGTCGTCGGTTCCATCAAGGGGATCGAGATCGTCGAGATGCCGCGCAACGGCACCACCGGCATGTGCTGCGGCGCCGGCGGCGCGCGGATGTGGATGGAAGAAACGATCGGCACGAAGGTCAACGACGAGCGGGCTCGCGAGGCGATCTCCACCGGTGCGTCGCGCGTGGCCACTGCCTGCCCGTTCTGCTACATCATGCTCGACGACGGGGTGAAGGCTGCGGGCGTGGAGGAGACCGAGGTCAAGGTCGCCGACATCGCCATCCATCTGCTCGACGCGATCGAGGCCGGGGAGCGCAAGTTGGCCAACCAGGACACGCCACTCAGCACCTTGACCTGATCCAGCGCCCTAGTGTCTGGTCGTGTTCTCGGCTGATCGATACCTGGCGCGCATCGGGATCGACACCCAGGTCGGCCCACCGACACTCGAGTTGCTGGCCGACTTGCAGCTGGCCCACCTCACCCACGTGCCGTTCGAGAACCTGCACGTGTACCACGCCCGCGGCGTGCGCACCGACATCGAGTGGTCGTACCCCAAGGTGGTCGAGCAGGCCCGCGGCGGCTGGTGCTTCGAGCTCAACGGTTGCTTCGGCGCATTGTTGCGCACACTCGACTTCGAGCTCGACTACGTCTCCTGCCAGGTGTGGGACCAGCCGAGTGGCTGGGGGCCGGCACTCGATCATCTCGGATTGGTGGTGCACATCGGCGGACAACGCTGGTTCGTCGATGTCGGCTTCGGCGACAACTGCCTCGTGCCGCTGCCGGTGATCGACGGTGAGCACGACGCCAACCCGCGTCGGGCACGCATCGAGGTCGATGCTGACGCCGATGCGTTCGTGCTGTCGGAACTGATGCCCGACGACGGCTGGGTGCCGCAGTTGCGCGGCGGGTTGCGGCCGAGGGGGCTCGCCGATTTCACCCCGCGCAGCGAGTACCTGAAGACGGCGCCCGAACTCTCCTGGGGGCACAAGCCGTTCGCCTCACGAGCCCTCGACGGCACCGGCTCGCGGGTCACGCTGCGACGTGACGTGCTGCGCGTGCGCACCGGCAGCGGTCCGTTCATCGAGACCGCGGTGACCGAACACGACTGGAGCGATCTGCTCGCCACCCACTTCGGGCTCACCGACACGCTGGTGCGCTGACGCAGTCGGGGTTACAGCACCCCGATGGGGTCGATGTTGACGGCCTCTCCGGTCTCGATCGACGTCTGCACCGCTCGACCGATCAGTGTTGCTCGGGCACTGGCGACAGCGCCGGGCCCCGCCGGGCCGGTGCCGCGAATCGCCGCGGCGAAGGCATCGGCCTGGGCGCTGACGCCGGCCGCGGTGACGTCGGCGACATCGACCCCATCGAGGTCGACCATCCCATCCGCCGTGCCGAGGCGAACTCGGCCGGCAGGCAACAGATCGATCAACAACGCGCCCTGCGAACCGAGGATCTCGGTGCGCACGTCGTCGCCGAAGCGGCAGTTGCGCGACAGATCGACGGTGGCGATGGCGCCACCCTCCAGTTCGAGCACCGCGACCAGGTTGTCGACATCGCCGACCGCGGCCAACGACTGATCCACGATCGGCGCGGCGTAGGCCCGCACGCGGATGACGCGGTGCCCGCTCAGCCATTCGGCGAGGTCGTATTCGTGCACACCGCAGTCGATCGCCAGCCCACCACTGACACGCGGATCGCAGAACGACGCCGGCGGCGGGTCGGCATCCCATTGAGCCAACCGCAGGTACAGCGGCACGCCGATGCGATCCGCCTCGAGTGCATCCTTCGCCGCCCGCCACGGCGGGGCATACCGGCGCCAGAACCCGAGCTGCAACACTCGCCCGGCGCGCGTGGCCGCATGATCGATGTCGAGCGACTCGGCAGGGTCGAGCGACAGCGGCTTCTCACACAACACGTGTAGACCGGCGGCCAATGCGGCGCGGACGTGCGCGGGATGCAGCGGGGTGGGCGTCGCCAGCAGGCACGCCTCCACACCCGTGAGCTCGAAGGCGTCGGCCGGCTCGGCCAGCAGGCGTGCCGTGGGGAACAGCAGCGTCGCGGCGGCCCGTGCGTCGGCGCTGGGGTCGGCGACGGCGACGACCTCGATCGATTCGAGGGCGGCGAGTGCATTGGCGTGCACGGAACCCATGCGACCGAGGCCGACGAGAGCGAGTTGAACGGGATCAGACATGAGTGCGAACCCTATGTGGCCGCTCGCCGTGCCCGACGTATCCGAGCCACGGCGGTTCACTAGCCTTGCTCGATGCGTGGCCGCGTCGCCTGCCTGATCAGCATTTCCGTGGTGGCCACGGGACCCGTCGTCACGTCACCGCACCATGCGCACGCCGAGATCAGCACCGAGTGTACATCCGGCACCGACACCGCCAGCCTCAACCGGCTCATCACCAACGAGCTCGGTGATCTGGTCGGGTTCGACACGACCAGGGTGATCGCCCTTCCAGATGGGCGCAACGTGTGGACCGTGCAGGACGCATTCATCTCGCCGACACCCGGCGTGCGATCGTCGTCGCTACGACCGCCGACCGGGTTCGCCCACAACGCGCTGATCGTGCAGCAAGGGAGCTGCTTCACCACACTGCACGGGACGATCACACCCGGCGCTCACTGCGCTGTCGCCGATGCGTCGTACGTGGGCGGCGACCAGACGGCGACGTGCAGCCACTGGTTCTGGCCCATGAGCGGCGGGCTCGACCGGGCCGGTCGGCTGGCGATCTTCTACGTCGAGATGGTCAACGAGTTGGGCTCCGGTGCGGCCTCACCCGCGCATGCCGTGGCGGTGTGGGTGGCGCGGTTCAACGTGGCCACGCTCGATCTCATCTCGTTCGAACTGGCGCCCGTCTCGAACGCTGCGGTCGTCTACGGATCGGCGGTCGAGTCCGACGGGGCGTTCAGCTATCTGTTCGGCTGGTCGTACGATCAGTTCAACCTGCCCGATCCCACGTCGCCACCGCCGTCGCAGATGTTCGTCGCTCGCGTTCCGGTGGGTCGCTTCGATCAGCAACCGAGCTACTGGGATGGCGACGACTGGGTCGCCAACCGCAGCCGCGCCGCACCGATCAGCGTCACACCCGATGGGGCCGGCAACCCGATGCAGCCACGGCTGATCGACGGGATGTGGACCTCGGTCGTGAAGGTCGGCGGCTGGGACGGCAGCGCTGTTCGTGTCGACGTGGCGCCTGCACCCGAGGGGCCGTGGGTGACGGTGCAAACGGTGACGGTGCCGACTCGCACGGTCGACGGGCGCACGAACACGTACGCGGCCCAGTTGATGCCGTGGCGATCCGACACCGGCAACCTCGTCGTGGCGATCTCCAACAACGCCTGGCAGATGGAGCCACTGGCGCTCGACAACCCAACGCTCTACCAGCCGCGGCTGTTCGAGCTCGCTGCGCCGCCGGGATTGCCCACACCACAGCTCGCGGCAACGACCGAGCCGCTCGGCTTCGTGCCGACCAGTCCTCCCATCCGGGCCATCGACACACGCAACACCGTGCCGGTGGCGGGCGGCCACGTGTTGCGGATCGGCCTCGCGGGCATGGTGACCGACGATGCCCGCGCCACGGTGATCGATCTCGCGGCCGTCGACCCGAGCGCTGCCGGGTACCTCACCGCGTTCTCGTGCGACGAGGCGATGCCGCCGACCTCGAACCTCAACTACCTCGCGGGCACGACACGGGCAACACATGCCGTGGTCAGCCTCGCCGCCGATCGATCGATCTGCGTGTTCACGATGGTCGACACCGATGTGCTGGTCGACGTGACCGGCAGCTACTCGACCGCGCCCTCGGCACTGGGCTTCCACCCCATGGCGCCGACGCGCATCTACGACTCACGACTCGCCGGCGGGGCGTGGCGCACCGGAGAGACGCGTCCAATCGCCGTGCCACCGAACGCTGCGGGTGTGGCGATCAACGTGACCATCACCGAACCTGCGTT
>JAYVOI010000166.1:0-4691 GCA_043758005.1 Ilumatobacteraceae bacterium | reverse complement strand
AGCGATGCGCCGGCGGGGCTCGTCCATGCCCAGCAGGTCGGACATGATGTCGCGCAGGGCCTGGTGACGGTCGTCGGGCCTGCCGAGCGCGACCTGCGCCATCGTGTTGTGCAACACCCGGGCACCGACGGGATGCCGTTCGGCGTGGTAGGTGTCGAGCAGGCTCTCGGGTGACGTTGTGTCGACCACCTGGGCCAGTTTCCATCCGAGGTTCACGGCATCCTGCACGCCGGTGTTGAGGCCCTGGCCCCCCTGCGGGGGATGCACGTGTGCCGCATCGCCGGCCAACAGCACACGGCCATGGCGGTAGGAGATCGCCTGGCGCGTCATGTCGGTGAACCGGGAGATCCAGGTCGGGCTGTGCACCCCGTAGTCCGTCCCGTACACACCGATGAGTGCCTCGCGGAGTTCGTCCATGCCGGGGTCGCCCGTGTGGCCGACGTGTTCTTCCGTGAGCACGACACGGATCGGCTCACCGGCCTGCCTTCGACCGAGGGCATGCTGGCCGAGGTTGTCGCGTCGGAAGCCGAACTCCGGCTCCTCGGCCATCTCGACCTCGGCGATCATCCAGCTCGTCGTTGGATCCGACCCGGCGAAGTCGATGCCCGCAGCATGACGGATCAGGCTGCGCCCTCCGTCGCAGCCGACGAGATATTTCGCCCGCAGCGGGTGGCCTTCGGACAGTTCGACCTCGACGCTGTTGTCGTCCTGAGCGAAGCCCGCCACCTCACGTTCGCGAAGGATCGGAACCCCCAGTTCGCCGATCCAGTCGGCCAGGATGGGCTCGAAGAGGCTCTGCCGGAGCGCAAGGACGTAGTTGTGGCGGGTGGGGAAGTCGCTGATGTCCAAGGTGACCGGAGAGAACCCCAGCGCCGGGTGCACCTGCCCCGCGGAAAGGAACCGCTCGGCGATGCCGCGCTGATCGAGCACCTCGATGGTGCGCGAGTGAAGCCCGCCGGCCCGCGATCCATCGACATCGTGGTTGGCGCGCCGTTCGACGATGACGACGTCGATCCCCGCCAACGCCAACTCGCCCGCCAGCATGAGCCCGGTCGGCCCGCCCCCTGCGATCACCACGGCGTGTTCGGTCATCGCCGCTCTCCCGGCCGAACACACCCGGTCGACCCATCTGCCGAAGGCAACGCATCCATTCATCAACTCCAGGGTCTGTAGTACTGGCCCTCGATCGGCCCAGCGAACGTGCCATTGTCAGCACGATTTGGTCGTTTGCGGCAAGCCCCCTGCCGCGCGCTCATTTGAGACTGGCAGCGATGGTTCACGCTCGACGGTGCGGACGAATCGGTCGGGCGCGATCTCGGTAGTGCGGGTGCTCACAGCGCGCCCGACCAGGCTCTCCGGGTTCGATTTCGGTATTGGGAGTACCGAAATCGCGCCCGACCGGGTGGCATGCACGTACGAGGGCAGGCGCCGAGGAGGCAAAATGAGCGACTACGCGGCGCCGCGCAGGACGGCAGTGGCCCACATCGTGGCGGTGCCGAGGCGGTTGATCAGTGACGTCGTGCCGAAGGTGGGGTCGGGTGTGACGTCGGCGGTGTATGGGGTAGCACCGCCGAAGATCAAGAAGCTGTCGGCGCCTGCTGCACGCAGGTTCTGCATGTGGCGGGTGATCCCCCTGCCGGTGGGGGAGTACGGGCCGTGCTTCAGGGCGTTGACGGCGACCATCAGGTGGTTGACCTGGCCGTTGAACTCGCCGGTCAGGGCGAGCGCGGTCGGCTCGTCGTACGAGTCGAAGCTGAGGTGTGCTCGCTGTTCGGGCATGTCGACGAGCGCCTTCGACAGCACCTCGGAATAGGGGAGGTGGTTGGTGAACGGCCCGATCCCCGTTGCCGGAATCACCTGCTCGATCATGATGCGCCAGCGCCCGACGAGCACCGCCCAGTCGGCGCTGGCGGGATCGAACTCGTCGCCCATGTCGAACGCCCGGATCGACTGCAGGTGCGGTGACCAGAAGTCGATCGCCTGTTGGCGGACCACCCCGTCGGCCGACCACAGCCGGGCGTCGTACACGACGGTCTTCATGCCCTCGCCGGCATTGAGGATGACGAGCCGGCGGTAGGTCTCCGGGTCGACGTATCGGGGGCCCGGCTCGGCGGGGTGATACGTCGACCAATCAGGCGGCATGCAGGGCCCGAATGTCGCGTCGATGCCCGCCTTGGTCGCCAACGTGCGAACCGCCGTCGCGGCGTGTGGTGCGTCAGGATGCACGCCGCAGAACGCCCAGGTCTCGACGGTCATGCGAGCTCCTTGTAGAAGACGATCGTGTCGACCAGTCCTCCGTTTGGCCACAGGGCGTACCCGGGGATCACTCCAACGCGATTCCAGCCGAGGCGGTCGTAGAGCCGCTCTGCGGAATCGCTGGCGGTGTCGAGCACCAGCAACGACTTGCCGGCATCTCGCGCCGCCGCCTCCGCCGCACGCATCAGCGCCTCGCCGACGCCTCGCCTTCTGGCCTGGCGGTGCACGAGCATCTTGGAGATCTCGCCGCGATGCGGTTGGTTCTCCGGCGCCGACACGATGACTTGCACGGTCCCGATGATGGCACCGCTCCCGGCTTCCTCTGCCAGCAACACGACTCGTTCGCCGCGCGCCGCGGCGTCGAGCGTGGCTATCCAGAACGCAGCGGCTCGATCGTGTGTGAGCGGCGACATGAATTCGACCGACGCGCCGCCTTCGACGCAGTCGACCAGCACGTCGGCCAGCGCGGTGACGGTGGCCGCGTCCGCACCGGCGCGACGAACAACGATCTGATCGCTCACGAGGCGTTGGCCAACTCGGCGCGAGCGCGCTCGGTGAGGGTCTCGAACACGCGGCGGGCAACGACCAGATCATCGTGCGGGAGGTCGTGGTACAGCCGTCGGGTGATGTCGGCGACCCCGTCGCTGATCCGCTGGTACCTGCCGCGCCCGCCGGTGGTGAGCCGCACGGTGCCGGCGACAGTCATCAACGCACTGGAGACCAGATCGTCGATCGACCTGCGCGCCTCCGCGTCGGTGATCCGCAGGCCGGTGACGAGCTGCTCCACGAGTGAGTCGACCGTCACGGTGCCGTGCGTGGCGACGAGATTGAGCGCGACCCAGTTGGTGAAGGTCGTGTCGGTTTCGGCGAGCAGTTCTTCGAGCACGGCCCGGGTGGCGCGTTCCGCCTGGCCGATGACTTGGCCGTTGAGGGTTGCGGGTTGGGTCATGGAGGGCTTCCTTTCGTCGGTGACGGTATGGCGAGCAGCCGCTGCATCGTGTTGGTGAACTGCTTGGTCTGTTTGCCGTGCAGGCCGCCGAGCGGTTCGGTCAGTTGGTCCTGCAGGGCGAGCACCGTGACGATCGCCCGGTCGATCACCTCGGTGCCGGTCCGGGTCAGGGTTAGCTCCACGGCCCGCGAGTCGGATGGGTGTTGCGTCCGTTGCACGAGGCCGCCGCGCTCGAGCGCGGCGATGAGCTTGGAGACGAAGATGGCATCGAGACCGATGTGGTTGGCAAGTTGCCGTTGATTCGGCCGGGCGCCGCCGCGGGTCAGGCCGCGCAACGATGCGAGCAGCGAGTACTGCGCATGTGTCAGCCCGAGAGGAGCGACGGCTCGGTCGACGGCGGCCTGCCACTTCATCGTCAGCCTCCACATCAAGAACCCGGGCGTCGGATCGTGTGTCGATGTCACTGCGCGATACTTTACGCGGCAATAGTAGTCATGGCAATTATATTCTCGGCGATATATTTGCCGGTGATGTCGAGACGGAGACAGCTACCCGCTGAGTGGGAACAGATCGTTCAACGCAACGTCGCCTACTGGCACGTCTTGTCGGGACCCGAGCAGGAACGCCTCACCGAGTTGGGTGAGCACCTCGTGACCACCAAGCGCTGGGAAGCGGCCAACGGGTTCGTGATGGTCGACGAGATGATCGTGACGATCGCCATGCAGGCCGCTGTCTTGCTGCTCGGTCTCGACACCGACTACTTCGGCAAGGTCACCTCGATCATCGTGCACCCCACGACGTTCGCCATTCCCGGGCCACGCGCCACATCGATTCGGGGGATGGTCGACGAAGGGTCGCAGCCGCTGTTGGGTGAGGCGCATCACGACCGTGGGCCGGTGCTGCTCGCCTGGGATCAGGTGCGCAGCGGAGCCCGCCACCGTGGTCGTGGCCACAACGTCGTGCTGCACGAGTTCGCCCACAAGATGGACATGCTCGACGGCGTGGTCGATGGCACGCCCCTGCTGCCCGACCAGGCGGCGCTCGACCGCTGGATCGCAGTGTGCGCTGCCGAGCTCGAGCTGATCCGTCGGGGGGAGGGTGGACCATTGCTCGACGACTATGCGGCCACCGACCCGGGCGAGTTCTTCGCAGTGGCGACGGAGGTTTTCTTCGACCGCCCCCTCGACTTCCGCGGCGCGAAGCCCGAGCTGTACGACGTACTGGCCGGCTACTACCGCCAGGACCCCGCGGCGCGCGAGCCGTTGCCGATCGTCACCCAGCCAGGTTGACGACCTGCCCGACGAAGAGCGTCGCCCCCGATTGGTCGTCGACGATGCGGTACAGGAACGGCCGGTCGAGCACGACTGGCACCGGAGCGTTGACCGGGGCACTGGTGGGGTAGCCAAGCACCACCGTTGCTGCGGCGGCCTCGGTGCCCTTCTCGTCCATCGCTACGTCGGTCTGGTGGATGACCTTGTCGACGATG
>JAYVOI010000165.1:0-4701 GCA_043758005.1 Ilumatobacteraceae bacterium | reverse complement strand
TCGACATGCTGGTAGGTTACTCCTCAATACATAGTTACTTGTTGATTGTAAGTAACTATCCGACTGAAGGAGCCACAGATGTCCGTCATCGAGAATCTCTCCGCATCCGCCCGAACCGTGCTCGGCGAGCTCGGCGAATCCCTGGTCACCATCGGTCAAGACGGTCGCGGCACCGGCATCGTCATCGCTGCCGGCAAGGTCCTGACCAACGCGCACAACCTGCGCGACCGCACCACGCTGGTGACGTTCGCCGACGGTCGGGCCGAGCAGGGCACGATCGCCGGGGCCGACGAGGACGGCGATCTCGTCGTGCTGGATGTCGACACCGGTGCCGTGGCGCCGGCGACATGGGCCGAGCAGGTCCCCCTTGCCGGTGACGTGATCTTCGCCCTCAGCCGGGGTGGGCACCGCACCCGCATCTCGTTCGGCATGGTGTCGTCGGTCGACGTGGCGTTCCATGGCCCTCGTGGACGGCAGGTGCATGGCGGAATCGAGCACACCGCACCGCTCGTGCGGGGCGCCTCCGGTGGCCCGGTGGCCGATGCAGGCGGCCACGTGGTCGGATTGAACACCCACCGCACCGGCCGCGGGTTCTATGTCGCCCGACCGATCGACGACGCGTTGCGATCGACCATCGCCGACCTCGCCGCCGGCAACTCGGTCGTGCGTCCTCGACTCGGCGTCGCCCTGGCCCCGCCCGAGGTGGCGGCCAAGCTGCGCGCATCCGTCGGATTGCCCGAGCGCGCAGGCCTGCTGGTTCGTGGCGTCGAGCCCGATGGTCCGGCGGCCAGCGCCGGCATCGCCGAGGGCGATCTGCTGGTCGCGGTCGGCGACATCGCACTGGTCTCGCTCGAGGTGCTGCACGATGCGTTGGGTGCCGCCAGCGAGACGTTGACGTTGACGGTCGTTCGCGGCACCGACGAGCGGATCGTCACGGTCACGTTCACGAAGTGAGCCAGATCAGGCCAGCGCCGTCTCGATCCGCTCGAGCGAGCTGGCCACATCGGTCGTGTCGAAGTACACGGTCGACATCCCGACGGCTTCGGCACCGCGTAGGTTGATCCGCTGGTCGTCGACGAACACGACGTCGCTCGCTGCTGCCGCACCGAATGCGTCGAGCGCCAGCCGGAACGCGTGTGGATCGGGCTTGAGATACCCGGTGATCGAACCGTCGACGATGAAGTCGAACTCGGCGATCACCGAGATCCCGGCCGTCCATTCGGGACCGTGGAACGCATTCATGTCGTTGGTCAGCACACCGACAACGCGGCCCGCAGCGCGATGCCGTGTGATCAGTTCGGCCATCCCGGGACGGACGAGGTGGTCACCGGGCGGCTCGTAGAAGTGACGCATCAAACCTTTCAGGTCGAGACCGAACGGCGCGGCGCGGATCAACCAGTACTCGCGCTCGGTGATCGCCCCCGCCTGCCACTGCACGTATTCAGGGTCCGTGCTGGTGTCGAACGGACCGCGCCACGACAGGTCGCCCAACGTCTCTTGCGCCTTGCCGGTCAGTTCGAACGGCGTCAGCAACACCGGTCCTCCGAAGTCGAGCAGCAGATGCTTGAGCGTTGGCACCGTGGTCACGAGACGAGTAGACCAGCACGACCCCGCTCGGGCAACGCCGCCGTTCTCGTCGGCGGAACAGTTCGCAGCGTCGAGGCAAGTCACGGAATCTCCGGTCGCACCGGAGATTCGGTGACTTGCCCAGCGGGCAACACCGTTCAGTCGAGGATCGTCACCACGCCGTTGTCGCCGTCGACGCGCAGGCGCATGCCTGTCTTGATCGACTTGGTCGCAAACGCGGTGCCTGTCACGGCCGGCAGGCCGTACTCGCGGCACACGATCGCGGCGTGGCTCATCATCCCGCCCGAGTCGGTGACGGTCGCGGCGATCCGGCGGAAGATGGGCGCCCACGAGGGTGCCGTGACCGGGGCGACGAGGATCTCACCATCTTGGATCTCGGAGACCTGGTCGGCGCTGCTCAGCACTCGGGCGATGCCCTCCACGATGCCTGGCGAGGCGGCGAAGCCGCTGAGACCGCCGTCGGCGCTGACACCACCCAACCACTTCTGGATCGAGTCGCTGGTGATGCCCCACAGCATGATCGTGAACGGCTCGGTGACCACTTCGGGAGGCGCACCCAGGGCGGGCGGCGCATCCCATGCCTGGCACGCAGCCATGATCGCCCGCCGCTTGGCGACCACGTCGGGCCAGTACGACGGGCCGCGCGGTGCAACACCGGCAGACCAGGCAAACGTCATGTCGCTGATCGCGGTCGGGATCTCGTCACGCTTGAGCATGAAGATGTCGTCGGCGTCGTGCCAGAACCCTTCCTTCATGAACACGCGCGACAGCTCGCGCATCTTGCGCCACATCACGCTGATGCCCCAGTGCTCGACGTAGAAGTTGTGGTTCTCGACGTAGTGGAAGACGGTGCGGCTGAGGCCCAACTTGGCCTCGAAGTTGGTCTTGTCGTCGCCGTCGAGCAGATCGATGTACTCCGATGCGACGCGGTCGCGTTCGGCGATCACGGCCTCTTGCGGAGTATCGATCTCCTCCCCCGCCTGCAACTTGCGGATGTAGCCGCGCATGAACGAGAACGGGATGTCGAGACGCTCGGCCCACACCGCATCGGTGTGGTAGAATCCCGTCCCGTTCGAGTAGTTGAACCATGGGTACTGCGCGGTCGCGTACTCCTCCAACCACGCCTCACCGCCCGCTGCTGACTTCACCGCGGCCAACGCCTGATCCACGGTCCCCTGGCACAACGTGTCGCCGAGACCGTTCTCGACTGCCAGCCGGGCCAGGCGTCGCAACTCCTCGTCGGGCCGGAACAGGTCGACGTCGATGCCGGCAACCATCTTGGCGATCGACAGGTCTGGGATGTTGGGGAAGACCTGCTTGCAGAAGCCGAAGTAGTCGAGGTACGCGGCGTACCCGAGGTTGAGCATCTCGAAGTGCAACTGCCACAACTCCAGCGACAGGTCGATCAACTGGTGATACTCGTGCTGCAGGTCGTAGACGTTGCTGCGGCCGGCATGACCGGTAACAACCTCGAGGTCGACCATGTCGGGCAATGGTTCGAAGTTCAGCGCCTCGAGTTTGCCGATCACGACCTTGGCCTTGTCGATCCACTCGGCCTCGATCGAATCCCAATTGGCGAAGTAGTGACCGGCGCGTTGCATGAAGTGCTCGACCCGACCGGGGATCTCCGATGGATCGGCGACCGGCACCGGCGACAGGAAGAAGTAGCCGTTGAGGATGCGGATGTCGATGCCCATCGCCGGCGGGACGATGTAGTGACGGCTGTTGTACGAACCGAGCGATGCGAACGCATACTCGACCAAGCTGGCGTCGAACGGCGGCATCACCGTCGGCATGTGAATTGCGTCGCGGAACCAGAACACCGACTCGTCATACGACCGGCGCGCCTCACTGAACAGCAGGTGGTAGTGGTACAGGTCCTCCCAGCCCTCGGCGCCTGGCGGCGTCGTCACCGAAAACGGGCTGTCGAAACGGTCCTTGGTCATTGCGGTTCCCCCAGTGGATTGATGCGATGGACGTGCATGGCTAGTGCTTGACTTGGACGGGCCGCAGCAGGTTGCTGACGACCCCTTCGACGCCGGTGTGAACGCCCTGGCTCACCTGGCGCGGCTTGTTGCTCCACACCGTCTCCGGACGGCTCTGGAGGAGGTGAATGGTGTACTCACCGTCGTCGTCGACGGTGACCGCCCATTCGACGTCTTGCGGGCGACCGAAATGCTTCTCTGCTTGGCGGGCGAGCTTGGCGATCGACTTGATCTCGTCATCGGTCAGGCTCGGCGCCGTGCTGCGATCGGCGTCGAGGGGTCGCTCGACGACCTTGTCGCCTTCGATGCAGCACTCCAGCTCCTTGGCCGACACCGTTCGCTTGGTGATCTCGAAGATCACCTTGTCGATCATGTAGTTATCGGGCGTGACGCTGCCCGACACCACCGACTCGCCGAGCCCGAACGCCGAATCGATGACGATGGTCGAGCGATCTCCATTGGTGGGGTTCAACGTGAACGCGACGCCGGCTGCCCTCGGCAACACCATCTGTTGCACGGCGACGCTCATGGCCACATCGGCGTGCGGGTAGCCGTTCTCGTGCCGATAGGCAATCGCCCGATCGGTGTACAGGCTTGCCCAGCAGCGCACCACGTGGTTGACCACGCTGTCAGCGCCGCGGATCCACAGGTACGTGTCTTGCTGGCCGGCGAACGAGGCATCGGGCTGGTCCTCGGCGGTGGCGCTCGACCGCACGGCCACGGCGACGTTGTCGATGCCGGTCTGTTGGCACAGTTGGCGATACCCGTCGCGGATCACCGCCTCGGCGGTCTGCGACGGACCGGCGTCGAGCACCATCTGGCGGCACCGACCCGCCGCTTCGGTGAGCGCGTGGAGATCGTTGACATCGAGGCTGTCGAGCAGCTCATGGAGGTGCGGCCCGACGTGGTCCCTGCCCATCGAGTCGGCGAAGGCGTGCGTGGTGACCGCGAAGCCGGGGGGCACGGGCAGCCCGGCCCGGGTCATCGCTCCGAGGCTGGCGCACTTTCCGCCGACGATCGGCTGGTCGAGTTCGTGGTAGTCGTGAAAGAAGATGGCGTGGTCCGCCACTACCACGACACCCCTTCGTAGGCGTCCCAGCAGCGCCGCGTCGCCTCGGCGCCGGCGAAG
>JAYVOI010000164.1:0-10925 GCA_043758005.1 Ilumatobacteraceae bacterium | reverse complement strand
TTCGCGGCACGTGGTCGCCGCCCGATGTGGGCGACACGCCCGTACTCGCGGTCGACGTGCCGAGCGGTGTCGACGCGCTGACCGGTGACTTCGCCGGCGACGTGCTGGCCGCCGAGCGGACTGTGACGTTCGGGGCACTCAAGCCCGGCCTGTTGATGCCGCCCGGCAGCGCGCTGGCGGGCGAGTTGGAGTTGGCCGACATCGGCCTCGACATCGGATGGGCCCGAGCCAACCTCTTGCAGGGATCCGACATCGTCGAGTGGTGGCCGGAACGCGACGCCTACTCCCACAAGTGGCAGAACGCCGTGCGGGTCATCGCCGGCAACTCGACCATGACGGGGGCACCCCGCCTGGTCGCGCATGCGGCGATGCGCACCGGCGCAGGCATGGTGCACCTCTCGGTCCCTGGGATGACGTTGGCTGACGCCCCGATCGAGATCGTGCAGCGACCGCTCCCCAGCGTGGCCTGGGCCGAGGCCGCGCTGGGATCGCTGGATCGTTTTCATGCAATCGTGGTCGGGCCCGGGCTCGGCCGGACCGACGATACGGGGGCAAGCGTGCGCCGGCTCGTGATCGAGGCGCCGCTGCCGATGGTGATCGACGGCGACGGGTTGTTCGCACTGGGATGGAGCTCGGAAGGCGCCACGACGCTCTTGCGCCGGCGTTCGACACCGACGGTGCTGACACCCCACGATGGCGAGTACGCGGTGCTGTCGGGCAGCCAGCCCGGAGCCGATCGGATGGTCGCAGCACGGCGCTTGGCCGCCGACAGCGGCTGCACGGTGTTGCTGAAGGGTGCCGCCACGATCGTGGCCGACCCCGATGGATCGGCGCTGGTCGTGACGGCCGGAGACGCTCGCCTGGCAACCGCGGGCACCGGCGACGTGCTCAGCGGGATCATCGGGGCGTTGCTGGCCGCCGGCATGCGTCCGCTGCACGCGGCCGCCGCGGCCGCGTGGGTGCACGGTCAGGCTGGGCGTCGCGGCCAACGGCACGGCTTGGTCGCCAGCGACCTGCCCGATCTGATTCCGGCGGTGCTGGAAGAGCTGTTGTGAGCCGCTGGGCCTGGGCTGAGGTCGATCTCGACGCGGTTCGGCACAACGTCGAAGTGCTGTGCGCAGCCGCTGCGCCGGCCGCGGTGTGGGCCGTCGTGAAAGCCGACGGGTACGGCCATGGCGCTGCGCCGATCGCCGGTGCCGCACTGGCCGGCGGGGCGAGCGGGCTGTGCGTGGCCCTGACCAAGGAAGGCGTGGCGTTGCGCGCCGCCGGGTTCGAGTGCCCGATCCTCGTGCTCAGCGAGCAACCGGCCCCGGATCTGGTCGACGCGGTGCGCGCCGGCCTCGAGCTGACCGTCTACTCGCACGCCCAATTGGTTGCCATTGCCGAAGCCGGGGGCCGCGATCACCCCGTGCACCTGAAGATCGACACCGGCATGCGCCGGGTTGGCGCTGCCACCAACGAGGCGATCGACCTTGCCGGGACCATCGACGGGTCGCCAGAGGTCCGCCTTGCCGGGCTGTGCACGCACCTGGCCATCGCCGACGAACCGGCCGATCCGTTCAACGCAGCCCAGATCGCTGCGTTCCACGACGTGGTAGCGACCCTCGCCGCGGCGGGGTTCCGTGCGCCCCTCGTCCACGTCGCCAATTCCGCGGCGACGCTTGCGCTGCCGGGCACCCGGTTCGACATGGTGCGCGTGGGGATTGCGATCTACGGCATCTCGCCCGGCCGGGCGCTCGACGGGCACGCAAAGGTGCTGCGTCCGGCAATGTCGCTGCATGCCCGCGTGTCGCACGTCAAGACCGTGCGTGGTGGCGACCGGATCTCCTACGGGTTGCGACACCGCTTCGACACCGACACGACCGTTGCCACCCTTCCGATCGGATATGCCGACGGGGTGCCGCGCCGCCTCTTCGCGACCGGTGCCGACGTGTTGATCGGAGGGAAGCGCCGACCGATCGTCGGGGTCGTCACCATGGATCAGCTGATGGTCGATTGCGGCGCCGATGGCGCCTCCGTGGGCGACGAAGCAGTGCTGATCGGTCGCCAGGGAAGCGAGTCGATCTCCGCTGTCGACTGGGCAGACCGACTGGGCACCATCGGCTACGAAGTGGTGTGCGGGATCTCGGCGCGCGTCGACCGGCGATACACCTCGGCCTGAGCCTCTAACATCATCGGCGGCCATGTTGCATCTCCGTTCTGACTCGCTAGCGACGACCTGTGCGATCGCCGCGTCGTTGGCCGGGTTGACGCGTCGCGGTGACCTCATCGTGCTGGCCGGCGAGATGGGTGCCGGCAAGACGGCGTTCGCCCAGGGCTTCGGCGAAGCAATGGGCGTCACCGAGCCGATCACCTCGCCGACCTTCACCCTCATCCACAGCTATCCGGTCGGTCGTGTCACGCTGCATCACGCCGACATCTATCGGCTGACGACCCACCACGAGGTTGCCGATCTGGCGTTCGCGGAGTTGCTGGAATCCGACGGGATCGTGATGGTCGAGTGGGGCGATGTCGTCGCCGGCTCGTTGGGCGACCACATCGTGGTCCGACTCGAATTCGACGAGACCGACGAGAACGCCCGCGACATCACGATCAGTTCGGCGGGTCGCACGTGGGCGGTCCGTTGGGCCGAGATCGAGCGGCGACTGGCGGCCTACGCATGTTGATCCTTGGTATCGAAACCGCGACCGAACAGGTCAGCGTGGCGATCGGTGGGCACGAAGGCGTGCTCGCCATGTTCGAGGTCTGCCGCGGTCGTCGCCACGCCGAGACCCTGATCCCGTCGATCGAGTTCGTGTGCAAGCAGGCCGACATCGAGATGTCGGAGTTCGGCGCCATCGCCGTCGATGTCGGGCCTGGTCTGTTCACCGGCATGCGTGTCGGGCTCGCTGCGGCCAAGGCCATCGCGCAGGCGCTGCGCGTGCCGATGATCGGGATCAGTTCGCTCGATCTCCTCGCCTTCCCCCTTCGACAAAGTGGGCGTGAGGTGGCCGCGGTCATCGATGCGCGAAAGGGCGAGCTGTTCTCCGCCTTCTACCGCCCGGTGCCCGGTGGTGTGCAGCGGATCGGCGAGCCGCGGTGCGGATCCGTCGACGACCTGATCGGTGAACTGATGGCCCGCGGTCACGACAGCGTGTGTGTCGGGGACGGTGCGCTTCGCTACCGCGAGGAGA
The DNA here is from genome assembly GCA_043758005.1 of Ilumatobacteraceae bacterium. Classification (GTDB taxonomy): domain Bacteria; phylum Actinomycetota; class Acidimicrobiia; order Acidimicrobiales; family Ilumatobacteraceae; genus JAENVT01. The sequence goes on along the minus strand of JAYVOI010000164.1, from coordinate 7,752 downwards.
TCGCTGCGGCGGTTCGGTGCGATTTCGCCGAACAGTTCCTCTCCCATCCTTCGGCCGCGCCGTTGGTGCAACTCGCTCATGCCAGGGCGCTGCGCGAGGAGTGGGTCAACCCGTGGGAGATCCAGCCGCTGTACCTTCGAGCGCCGGACGCCAAGATCAACTGGTCGACTCGAGCCTCGGCATCGCGAGGTGGGAGATGAGCGTGTTGTCGCGGCTGTTGTGGCGCGAGGCCGATGACCAGTTGGTGGTCGAGCCGTTGCGTCGCCGTCACCTCCCCGACGTGATGGAGATCGAGCAGGTCTCGTATCCGAAGCCGTGGTCGCGCAATGTGTTCCTCAGCGAACTCGAACTGGCGCGCGGTGGTGAGCGCCACTACATCGTTGCTCGCATCGGCACCGTGGTCGTCGGGTACGCCGGCCTGATGTTCGTGGTCGGCGACGCGCATGTGACCAACATCGCGGTTGCGGCCGATCGGCAACGCTCCGGTATCGCGACCCGACTGCTGGCCCGGCTGTCGTGGGAGGCGATCGATCGCGGATGCGAGGCGATGACGTTGGAGGTGCGGGTCAGCAACACCGGCGCGCAGGCGCTGTATCGCAGCTTCGGGTTCGCGCCGGCCGGGGTACGCCAGCGCTACTACGAGAACACCGAGGACGCGATCGTCATGTGGTGCCACGACATCGCCGAGCCGCCGTTCCGGCAACGTCTGTCGCTGCTCAGCCCCGACTCCGTGCCCGACGTGCACCGATGAACGTCACCGATTCCACGGTCGTGCTCGGCATCGAGACGAGTTGCGACGAGACGGCTGCCGCGTTGGTGATGGGTGGCTACGACATCCTCTCCAGCGTCGTGTCGACCCAGGTCGACCTGCACGCCCAGTACGGCGGCGTGGTGCCCGAGATCGCCAGTCGGGCGCACCTCGACCTGCTCAACCCGGTGGTGGCTCGGGCCATCGTCGAGGCCGGCGTCGAGCCGGAGCGCATCGATGCCGTTGCGTGCACGGTCGGACCCGGGCTGGTGGGTGCATTGCTGGTCGGTGTGTCGGCGGCCAAGGCGCTGGCGCTCACGTGGGATGTTCCCTTCATTGGGGTGAACCACATGGAGGCCCACCTCTACGCGGCGTTCCTGGAGGACCAGACGCTGGAGATGCCGCTGGTCGTCCTGCTCGTCTCCGGCGGCCACACGATGCTGATCGAGATGCGCGACCACGGCCACTACCGGCTGCTCGGCCAGACCATCGACGATGCCGCCGGCGAGGCGTTCGACAAGGTCGCCCGCTTCCTCGGCCTCGGCTACCCCGGTGGGCCGGCGATCGACCAGGAAGCCGTCAGCGGCGATCCCGCGGCGATCACGTTCCCCAGGGCCATGTTGAACGACGGGCTCGACTTCAGCTTCAGCGGCCTGAAGACGTCGGTGGTCAACTACGTGCGCAAGAACCCGGATGTGTCCGCCGCCGATGTCGCCGCCTCGTTCCAGGCCGCAGTCGTCGACGTGCTCGTGGCCAAGGCCCGTCGCGCCGCGGCGTCGGTCGGAGCTCGTGGCCTGGCGTTGGGCGGCGGTGTCGCCGCCAACTCCCTACTGCGCAAGCGGTTCGCCGAGGCCGGAGCAGAGTATTCGATCCCGGTCTTCCTGCCCAGTCGGGCGATGTGCACCGACAATGCAGCGATGATCGCCTCGGCCGGTTGGCATCGCCTGGGCAGTGATGGCCCGACGTCACTCGACATCGGCGCGCTCCCCAACCTGCGCCTCACCTTCGAGAGCTAGCGCCGGGCCACCCCGTAGCCTGGTCGGGATGAGGATCGGCTCGTTCACACCGATGGCGCCCGTCGTGTTGGCGCCGATGGCGGGTGTCACCAACGCGCCGTTCCGCACGCTGTGCCGGGAGTTCGCACCCGGCTTGGTCTACGTCAACGAGATGGTGATGGCCACGGCCGTCGTGTACGGCAATGCCAAGACCGAGCGGATGATGACGTTCGCCGCCGACGAGCAGCCGCGGAGCCTGCAGATCTATGGCAGCGATCCGGCGACGCTGGGAGACGCGATCCGCAAGCTGTGCGACGCCGACCGCGTCGACCACATCGACATCAACTTCGGCTGCCCGGCGGCCAAGGTGACCCGCAAGGGCGGCGGTGCGGCCGTGCCGGCCAAGCCGAACCTGCTGAGGGCGATCCTGCGCGAAGCAATCGCAGCGGCGTCGCCATACGGCGTGCCGGTGACGATCAAGTTCCGCAAGGGTCTGTTCGACTCGCTGTTGACCTACATCCAGACCGGCCGCATCGCCGTCGACGAGGGCGTCGCCGCCATCGCCCTGCACGCTCGTACCGCCGAGCAGCACTACGCCGGCCTGGCCGACTGGAACGCAATCGGCGAGTTGAAGGCCGCGATATCCGAGATCCCGGTGCTCGGCAACGGTGACATCTGGGAGGCTGCCGACGCGGTCGCGATGATGCGCGCCACGGGTTGCGACGGGGTCGTGATCGGTCGGGGCTGCCTCGGTCGACCGTGGCTGTTCCGTGACCTCGTCGAGGTTCTCAACGGTCGGCCGGTGCCGCCGTCGCCCACACTGGGCGAGGCCAGCATGGTGATGGCCCGGCATGGCAAGCTGCTGGCAGAACACCTCGGTGAGAACGTGGCCATGCGCGACTTCCGAAAGCACACGTCGTGGTACCTCACCGGGTACCCGGTCGGTGGCGAGGCGCGTCGCCGCTTCGCAAGCATTTCGACCCTGGCCGAATTGGACGACCTCATCGCCCTGCTCGATCCGGCGATCACCCTCGTCGACGGCGGCGAGCGCATCCGCCGTGGTCACACCAACGGCCCCATCCGGGTTGCCCTTCCCGACGGGTACCTGAATCATCTCGACGACCTCACGGTGCCCGACGATGCACATGTGATGGCGCTCAGCGGCGGATGACGAGCGTCGTCCTCGCGTCGGCGTCGCCGCGTCGCCACGAGTTGTTGACCAGGACGGGAGTCCCTTTCGTGGTGCGCGCGCCCGCCATCGACGAGTCGCCGATCGACGGCGAGCAGCCGGTGGACTACGTGCGCCGGCTGGCGTCGCAGAAGGCCGCGGCCGCCAGCCCGGCGCCCGGCGAACTGATCATCGCCGCCGACACGACGGTGGATCTCGACGCGCGCATCCTGGGCAAGCCGCTCGACGATCGCGAGGCCGGGGAGATGCTGCGGCAGTTGTCGGGAAGGACGCATCAGGTGCACACCGGGGTCGCCGTGTGCACCGACGGACGGGAGTTCGTCGAGGTGTGCACCACGCTGGTCACCTTCGTCGCGCTCGATGAGCCGATGATCGAATGGTACATCGCGACAGGCGAGCCGATGGGCAAGGCCGGCGCGTATGCGTTGCAGGGTGCCGGTGCCTCGTTGGTGTCGAGCGTTCACGGCAGCGTCAGCAACGTGATCGGGCTACCCATGCACGTCGTGCTCGACCTCTCCCGACGCATCGGTGTCGACCTGCTGGCGACGACCGCCGACTGATCAGGTCACGGTGGTGGCCAGAAGGCAACCGTCGTTCCGTCGCGGTCGACGATCTGTGCGGTGAACGGAACCGGCTCGTCGAACACCGCAGCGGTGAACTCGTCAGCGAACTTCGCGTCGACGTCGAACAGCGGTGACGCCGTCGTGCCGAGACCGGTCGGATTGATGCGCAGCACTGCGCCCGTCATCGACCTCGGCACCTTGGCCAGGACATAGGTTCGGCCGTGTTCGACCATCGTCTCGATGGTCGGGTTGCCGGCGGCCAGGCTTGGTCGGATCTCGCTCGGGCGGATCGAGTCACTCGGTTGGGCGATCCACCACAGGTAGCCCTCGGCTGTGTTCCCAGCGCTGGGAGCAACCGAGACCTGGATCGCCCACGCCCAGCCATCGCCGAGCATTCCCGATGCGATCGTGTCGGGCGCTGCCTGCAGGGCCGGGATGGCCGGTGCAGAACCGAGTTGTTCCTGGACGGCACTGGCTGAGCCCTGGTGAATGGTCGTGGCGATGGCCGACAGCCGATCCGGGTCGACGTTGCCCTCAACCGTGATCAGTCGCTTGCCGTCGTCCCACTGGACGACCGACATCGTCGGATCGGCACTCGAGCGGCCGACGATCGCCGACCGGTCGCCGAGCTGCAGAGTGCTGACGCCGGTGAGGGCGAACTTGGTCACGGTGGCACGGTCGGTCGGGTGACGGTCGGCGGCCACCGTGATGGTGAAGTGCTCGGCCAACGTCGGCGGCACCGCCTTGCTGTACCCGACGCGAGAGACGGGTTGCCCGAACAGTGCCGTTGCCGGGTCGGCGTCGAGGAGCTGTCGGTGATCTGTCGTGAAGAACGGATTGCTGAACTGGATGACCGAGCTGGCGACGCTGACCGACCTGACGAGCCGCATGAGTTGGCGATCGACCCAACCGAACGAGGTGATCTCCAACGGTTGGCCATCCTTGGTGAACGACACCCGGGATTGGCCGGACGGCGGGTCGTGCTCGATCACCACCTCGAAGCCGTCGACGATTGTGCGGTACGAGTTCCGCCCGGTTGCGTGGTGCGTGCCCTGCGAGATGACGAACCACGAGCCCGTCGTCGCGGTGGCATCGACGGTGCCCCAGAGCTGTGCAGGATCACTGTCGGCGAAGTCGGCAGCGGCTCCTGTTCCACTGGCTGTGCCCCGCTCCTCGGCGAGGTACAAGCCGAATCCCGCTGGCGCGTCCGCGACGAAGTACTCCGGGTCGACGATGTTCGGGTCGCGCTTGGTCTTCGGCGTTGCACTGGCAGCGGAACTGACCACGTTGTACCCGACCACGGCGAGGAGTGCAGCGGCGGCGACGGGTCCCACCCACCGTGGGGCGCGACCACGCGGTTTCTTGAGAGGGGCAACTCGCGCCCGATCACCGAACAGATCGACATCGTCGTCGATCATCTCGACGAGGTCGGGCAGTGGTCCTGTCCTCATACCGATGGCCAGGTAGCGAGCACCGCGCCATCGGCACCGATGATCTGCGCGGTGTACGGGGTCGCCTCGCTGAAGACGTAGGCGGCGAAGGTGCTGTCGATCTCGGCGCCGATGTCGTTGAACGGCACCGGTACCGGGTCGAGCCCGTCGCGGGTGACCTGCAGGGTGGCCGTAGCGGCGACGGCGCGAGGCAGACTCGCCAGCACATAGGTGCGCCGATCATCGACGGCCGTACTGATCTTCGCTGTGGTGGTGTCGCCCGGCCACCCGAGCGCATTGGTGTCCCATTGCCAGAGGATCTGCTGTTGATCCGAGAAGGTCTGCACGACCACGTCGATCTTCCACGGCTCGGATGCGCTGTCGGTGCCGAACGCGACCGGCACGGGCGTGCCCTGATCGACGTTGCTGAACACGGTGCGGTCGGTCCGCCTGGAGGCTTGGAACTTCATGCCGTCCCACTCCTCCGACGAGACCTGGTGAACGGTGCGGGCGATCTTGATGAGCTCGGGAACCGTCATGACCGCGGACACGGTGACGATGTGATCACCCGCGATCCATGTGGCCATGGCCTGGTCCTGCTGACCGGCGACTGCACCGGCCACGGCCGGGTGGCCGTCGACATCGAAGGGTGTTGCGTGATCGAGCAGGAACCGCAACGCCAGTTGCCGATCCACCGTGCTGCCGCCATCGCCCGGTCCCGGTTGTGGCGAGATCGAGATGCTGAACCCGCCGCGGAGGGTGTTGTTCGACGAGTAGTAGATCTGCTCGGTCGGGTTCCCCTCCACCGCCTGCCAGGGCTGCACCGTGCTGATCATGCGGTAGCCGTCGACCACCGAGGCATCGTTGACCTTCACGCCGTCACCCTGCGTCGTGATCGATGTTGCGACCCGTACCAGTTCGTCGTCGTTCAAGCCGAACGACGTCACCCGGGCCTGTGTGAACCGGTTGACCGAGAACTGGGCGAGCGATTGGCCGGCGATCGGACGCGAGATGGCAATCGACCGCCGACCCGACTGCACCCGATGGGCCTCGAAGGCGAGCTCCGAGCCGGGGTCACCGCGATAGCTCTCGATCGAGAACCACGAACCGCTCGTCGCCGTCGCTCCGTCGGTCGCCCACAACTGGTACGTGATCGCGTCGAAGAAGCTTCGGTCGAGATCGGTGAACTCGGCGAATTGCACGGTGAATTCGCGCGGTGGGTCGGCCGCGTAGTACGGAACGATCTGCCGTGGCTCGGTCGTGGTCGTGACGGGTTGCGTGGTGGTGGGTGCCGGCGTGGCGGTGGTGACAGGTGCTGCGTTTGGGACGCTGCTCGACGACGCCGAGGTCACCACGCCCCAGCCGATGAGGGCGATCAGCGCCAAACCGGCGACCGGCCCGGCCCAACGTGGGCCACTCGGGTCGTCGAACGTGGTGGTGGTCGCGGTGCGGTCGCCGAATGGATCGAGACCGTCGTCGATGATCTCGATGATCTCGACCGGCGCCTCGGTGCTCATGAAGGCGGCCAGGTGGCCAGCACGGCTCCGTCGGCCCCGACGATCTGTGCCTCGTATCGGCTCGGCTCGCTGAACGCGTAGGCGGCGAAGGTGCGATCCAGGGCCGGGAGGGCGTCGATGAACGGCACCAGGACGGGGTCGAGGCCGGAGCGTGTGATCTGCAGGTTCGCCGACGCCGCGACGGTCTTGGGCAGATCAGCGAGCACGTAGGTGCGCTGGTCGTCGACCACGGTGTTGATCTTTGGGGTGTCTCCCGGGGTCGAGCCGACACGGTTGTTGCCCGCCCATCCCCAGATCAGTTGTTGCTGCTCGGCAAACGTCACCACCGACACTGTGATCGTCCACGGCTTGGCTGCGCCGTCGGTGCCGAATGCGACCGCGGTCGACGGTGTCTGGTCGAAGTTGCCGAAGTTGTGATCTGCGTTGTGCTTGGCGGCCTGGAACTTCATGCCCTGCCACTCCGGTTCCGTCACCTGATGCACGGTGCGAGCGATGGCGATCAGGTCGGGTACCGACACGCCGCTCGACACGGTCACGATGTGGGTGCCGGCGATCCACGTCGCCACGCTGAAGCTGCCCTGACCGACCACCGTTCCGGCCACGGCCACATGGCCATCGACGTCGAAGGGCGTCGAATCGTCGAGGAAGAAGCGAATCGCGATCTGACGGTCGAGCGTGGCCCCGCCCTGGTCGCTGCGCAACCGCGGCGCGACGTTGATCAGGACGCCGCCGGTGACATCGGTGTTCGACTGGTACGACACCTGCTCCAGCGGGTCGCCCTGCAGGGCGATGAACGGATAGACCGTGGAGATCATCTGGTAGCCGGCTGTCAACGATGCGTCGGCGATCGCGATGGTGCCGCTCTTGTAGGTGACGGCGGCGGCCAGGCGTACGAGGCCGTCGTCGGGCAACCCGAACGACGTCAGGATGATGTCCGTACCAGTGCTGGTCGAGTACTGAGTGACGGATTGCCCAGTGGGAGTGTGTGAGATGGCGATTGACTGTTGATCGGTCTGGATCCGGACTGCGTCGACGGCGTAGACCCCGCCTCCCGGAACGGTGTTGATCGAGAACCACGCGCCCGACGACGCCGACGCCCCCTCCGTCGCCCACAGCTGGTACGGACCGTTGGGGCTGCCCCTGAAGCCGTTGTCGGTGAGCTGCATCTCGGCGCTGTCGATCGTGAACTCGCGGGGCGGGTCCGCTGCGTAGTACGGCACCGGCGGGGGCGTCGGCTGCGTCGTGGTGGGTGCCGGCACCGTCGTGGCGCTGATTCGCGGCAGCGTGCTGGGAGCGGGGGCCGCTTTGGG
>JAYVOI010000163.1:0-4754 GCA_043758005.1 Ilumatobacteraceae bacterium | reverse complement strand
GGCTCGGCACCATGAAGACGTCGCTGTAGGTCAGGTCGTACGGCGGGCTTTCGTTCAGCAGGCGCATAGCAGCTCCAGATCGACAGTGGCCATGACGGGACCGCACAAGGCTACGGCCTCCGCACGCCAAGTGCGACGACCCCGGCCCGGTACGGTTGGGTCCCGTGGCGCCACCGGTTGTTCTCGTGCATGGATGGGGAGGGTCGTTCGAGCAGACCTGGGAGAGCACCGGCTTCACGGAACTGTTGCGCGACGCCGGACGCACTGTGATCGGTGTCGATCTTCTGGGCCATGGCACCGCGCCCAAGCCGCACGAGACGGCGGCGTACGCTGATCTCACCACCCGTGTGCGCGACGCCTGCCCGGGCGAACCGGTCGACGCGATCGGCTTCTCCCTTGGCGCCATCACCCTGTTGCAATTCGCACTGCGCGAGCCGCAGCGGCTCAATCGTCTTGTCGTGGCGGGCATCGGCGCCTCGCTCTTCGACACCGACGACTCGCGGACGCAACGCATCGTTGCGGCACTCGAAGGCCACGGTGACCCCGACGACAACCTGGCCAGGATGTTCGTGCAGTACGCCAATCACGAGGGCAATGATCTGCTGGCGCTCACCGCAATCATGAAGCGCCCGAGATCACCGATGGCGCCCGAGCAGCTGTCGGCTGTGACGTGCCCGACCCTGGTCGTGATCGGTGATCGCGACTTTGCCGGTCCGGGTCAACCACTGGCCGATGCGCTTCCGGACGCGACACTGCGGACCCTGCGCAACGTCGACCATTTCGCCACCCCGGAGGCCTTCGGGTTCATCGACGCCGCGCTCGCATTCCTCGACGCCGTCCCTCAGTGAACGACATCGATCAGGCGCTCGCAGTGCTCCGCGCCGGCGGCTTGGTGGCAATCCCCACCGAGACCGTCTACGGCCTGGCAGCGGACGTGTCGAATCCCGATGCCGTGCGACGGATCTTCGCGGTCAAGCACCGACCCGTCGACCACCCGTTGATCGTCCACATCGCCACCGCCGACCAGCTGGGCGACTGGGCCGCCACCATCCCGCCCACGGCGGCAGTGTTGGCCGATTCCTGCTGGCCCGGACCACTGACGTTGCTGGTTCCCCGTGCCACGCAAGTCCTCGATGTCGTCACCGGAGGTCTGCCGACGGTCGGGGTGCGAGTGCCGGCACATCCACTGACGCTCGAGCTGTTGGATCGCTTCGGCGGAGGTCTTGCGGCACCATCGGCCAATCGCTTCGGCCGTGTCAGCCCGACAACAGCCGCGCACGTGCGCGCCGATCTCGGCAACGACGTCGACTTCGTGCTCGACGGCGGGCCGTGCCCGATCGGCGTCGAGTCGACGATCGTCGACTGCACCGTCGACCCGCCACAGGTGGTGCGCCCGGGAGGAATCCCGAGCGAGCACATCGCCGCCCTGCTCGACCAGGGGCTCGGTGAGCCGGACGGACCCAGTCGTGCACCCGGGATGCTGGAATCGCACTACGCACCGAGGTGCCGCGTCGTGCTGGCGTCGACGCCGGCCGAGGCCCAGGCCCTGGCCGCCGAGCGGCCGGGCAGCGAGATCCTCGACGATTCAGACGTCGTGCGGTACGCCCGGTCGCTCTACAGCCGCTTGCGCGACGCCGACGACCGACACGTCGAGGTGGTGGTCGCCGTACTTCCGCCCGCCCTCGGCCTGGGCCACGCCATCCGCGACCGCCTCACCAAGGCCGCCGCCTCCTCCAACTCGCCCGTTCACGAGTTGTGAGCTCGATCGCGCGCCACCAAGCGCGATCCGACTCACGGTCGCTCGAACTTCGACGTGGTGTGAGCCCGGTGTTGCTCCACCCGCACGATCCGACTCACAGGCTGTTCAGGTTGGCGACCCAACGGTCGCGGACGTCCTCCACGTCGGGGGCGGGGTCGCCGCCGATCGAGGCCACCGTTAGGGTCACGGTGCTGCCACCAGCGTCGGGAACGAGGTCGAGCCGGCACCAGCACGGCGCAGGATCCGTGAGGTGGACCTCCAGCAGGTATGGCGGGTCGTCGACCAAGACCTCGCCCATCCACGAGGTCACCACCAGCAGGGCCTCGAAGGCCTCGGCCGGCAAGGTGTCGATGGTGAACGATGGCGCGTCGTACTGAACACCCTGGTGGCGGCGGGGAGGCACGGCTGCCTCGGCAGCTGTCGGCGGCGCTGAGACGGGCTCAGGTTGCGGATGCAGCAATTGGAACTCGACGGCGTCGAACGCAGCGTTGATCTCGCCCATCCGGACGGCATCGCCGCCGTGGTCGGGATGGAACCTCGCCGCCAGCCGGCGACGCGCCGAGCGAACCTCGGCCAGCGTGGCGTCGGGGCTGACACCCAGGACTGCGAAGGGGTCCGCGCTCACGCCGTCGACGGGTGGGTTGCCGTGCGCAGCTCGGCGTACCGCGCCCGGACGCCGGCCGTGTCACCCGCCGGCTCACCGAGTGCAGCACCGACAGCCAGTCCCCACCGCTCGGCGACGGCGGCATGGGCGACCTCGAAGGCGACTGCGGCGGCCTGCACACAGGCGCCGGTTGCCACCGCCTCGTCCGCGTCGGCCAACGTGACAGGAAGATCGCACAGTTCGGCGACCACATGGCGGAACGCAGCACTGCGTGCCCCGCCGCCGACCAGGCGCACGCCGCTCAACGGGGTCGTGCGGCCCAGCGCGTCGAGCGCATCCAACAACCCGCACACGACGCCCTCGACGGCAGCGCGGGCGATCTGCTCCCGCGAGACGTCGCTGCGCAGCCCGGCCAGGAGGCCGGTGGCCTTGGGCAGGTTCGGTGTCCTCTCGCCGTCGAAGTACGGCAGCAGTGTCAGCCCACTGGCCGCGGATGGCGCCGCCAGAGCCAGGCGGTCGAACTCGGCGTGGTCGACGCCGAGCAATCGGGCGATGGCGTCGGTCACCTTGGTTGCGTTGAGCGTGCAGGCCAGCGGCAAGAAGGCCCCGGTCGCGTCGGCGAAGCCCGCGACGGCACCCGTGACATCCTGCGTCGATCGATCACTGAGGGCATAGGCCGTCCCGGAGGTTCCGAGGGAGACAACCGCAACGCCCGGCTGCAGACCCAACCCGAGTGCAGCTGCCATGTTGTCGCCGGTGCCGCAGGCCACCTTGGCACCGTTCCACTCGCCGACCACCTCGGTTGCCGCGGCAACTCGTGGCAGCACGGTCGACCAGTCGCGGTCCTTGTCGATGATCGACAAAACGTCCCATCGGTACTCACCCGACGAGGGAGACCAGTAGCCGGTGCCCGACGCATCGCCGCGATCGGTGACCAACTCGCCCGTCAGTCGCATCGTCATCCAATCGTGGGGCAACACGACGTGAGCCACCCTGGCCCAATTCTCGGGCTCGGTGCGATGCAGCCAGCTCAATTTGGTCACCGTGAACGCGGCGACCGGCACGCTGCCGACTGCTGCGGCCCAATCGGACGCGCCCCCGGGCAGTTGCTTCAGCAGCCATCCTGCGTCGGGAGCCGTCTCGGTGTCGTTCCACAGCTTGGCCGGTCGAATCACGTTGCGGTCCGCATCGAGCACCACCATCCCGTGCTGCTGCCCGGCAACGCTGATCGCCTCGACGACCGGCGAGCCCGCTGCGGCCCATGCCGTCTCGAACGCCGACCACCACGCATGTGGATCCTGTTCGGATCGAGGAGGCGTCGTCGTCGGGTGGGGCGCCGTGCCACGCGAAACGACCTCACCGGTCTCGAGGTTGCGAATCTCGACCTTCGTGCTCTGCGTCGACGAATCGACCCCTGCGACCAATCGCAGTGTCATCGCGGAACCACAGGGGCGGCGTTGCGCCAAACGTCAGACATGCACGAACCGTAGCTGGCCTGCCATGATCGCTCTGATGCAGAGCACATTGCCGTACATCGATGCCGACGAGCTGTTCCGGCTCGTTCCGCTGACCGATGCACTCTCGGCGCTGCGGCGGTGTTTCGCCACTGCCCCATCGCACGTCGACCGCGTGCATTCCCGCGCCGGCGGCGGCGAGTTCCTGGTGATGCCGGCAGCGGCCGGCGACGTCGCCGGCGTGAAGCTCGTCGGCATCCAGCCGGCGAACCCGCCGCGTGGACTCCCGATCATCCAGGGCGTCTACGTGTTGTTCGACATGCGGATCGGCCAGCCGGTCGCGCTGCTCGATGGGGCCGCACTGACGACGTTGCGGACACCGATGATCTCGGCGCTGGCGACCGACGCGCTGGCCCGTGCTGACGCCAAATCGGTCGGGCTGATCGGCACCGGCCCGCAAGCTGTCGCTCACCTGCACGCCATGCGAGTGGTTCGACCCGACATCGATCACGTCGTCGTTGCCGGCCGCACCCCGCCTCACGTGTCGGGCGTGGTCGATGCGTTGGTCTCGGCGGGTGAGTCGGCGCGGATCGGCAGCTACGCGGATGCGGCGGCCTGCGACATCGTCTGCGCTGCCACGCGCGCCGACCACTCGCTCTTCGGCCTCGCCGAGGTGCGCCGAGGCACACATCTCAACCTGGTCGGCTCGTACCGCCTCGACCTACGCGAGGTCGCGGCCGATCTGGTGGCGGCGTCGACGGTTGCTGTCGACGACGTCGCCGCCGCACGAGCGGAGGCCGGCGACCTGCACCTCGCGGTGGCGGAGGGTGCGTGGTCGTGGGACAGGATCGCCGGTGACCTCACCGACCTGGCCAGCGGTCGCCTCGGACGGACGTCGGAGGATGAGATCACCGTGTTCAAGAGCGTCGGACTGGCG
>JAYVOI010000162.1:0-11017 GCA_043758005.1 Ilumatobacteraceae bacterium | reverse complement strand
TGCGGACGTTGTCGTCGTCGAGCGCCAGGACCGTCGAGATTCCGGTCGTCGTGAGTTCGTCGAGCCCCGCGCCGTGCACCACCCAGGCACGCTCCGAGCCGTGCAGCCGCAACGAGGCAAGCATGCGTTCGGCAACGGCCGGGTTGGCGACACCGATCAACTGCCGGCGCACCCGCCCGGGGTTGGCCATCGGCCCCAGGATGTTGAACACCGTGGCGATGCCGATCTCGCGACGACTCGGCGCGGCGAATCGAAATGCAGGGTGGAACTTCGGCGCGAGGCAGAACCCGATTCCCACCTCTTCGACGCACCGCAGAACGCCGTTCGGCGTGAGCTCGATCGCGACCCCCAACTCCTCGAGCACGTCAGCCGCGCCGCACTGCGACGACGACGCACGAGCGCCGTGCTTGCACACCGGCACTCCGGCGCCGGCGACCACGATGGCGGCCATCGTGCTGACGTTGATCGAGTGGCTGCGGTCGCCACCCGTACCGACGATGTCGACGGCCCGCGAACGCATCTCCTCGCTCAGCGGCACCAATGACGCGGCGTCGAGCACCGCGTCGAGGAGGCCGCTGAGCTCCTCAGGCGTCTCGCCCTTGGCCCTCAGCGCGACGACGAAGCCGATGAGCTGGGCAGGGGTGGCGTCGCCCGACAGGATCGTTCCCATGGCGGCCCTGGCGTGCGAGGCGGGCAGGTCGCGACCCTCGACCAGTTCGGTCAGGAGCGCGGGCCAACCACCCAGCTCGTCGAATTCACTCATCGGTTCAGGTTATGCGGTGCGGCGCCGTTGGCGGATCATCCGTCGACGCTCCCGCTCCGTCGCCCCGCCCCAGATCCCCGATTTCTCCCGTGCTTGCAGGGCGTGCTCGAGGCAGGCGATGCGCACATCGCAGCCCGCGCACACGGACTTGGCCTCCAATGCCAGGTCGTCGTCGTCCGGGTAGAACATGCTCGCGTCCAGCCCCCGGCACGCCCCCAACTCTCGCCATACGATCTCTTTGACCGACACGACTGATGCCTCTCCTGAGTTTGGCCCGCTGATGGTAGATCACCGTTTCAGCGCGCGTGAATCTAGGTTCACTTGGGTCACCTTGACCAGACCCTCTTCCAGGAATTTCTCCGGAACGTGTAACAGTTGTGCGCGCTCAGTGACCGCCGAGATCGGCCAATAGCTCACTCACGGTGGTGGAAGCGAGTTCCGTCTCCTCGCCGTACTGCGGGTGATCGATCATCAGGACGGTGCCATCTGCGAAGGCCGCGCACTGCTCGGGACGGAACGCGAACGTGATGTAGTGCACCGCGGCAGTCACATCGGCGCGGGTCAACTGCGACGCGTGCTGCGCATCGACCACGCCGCGGACCTGCTCGCCATCGGTGAGGCGCAACACCACTGACCGCTCGATCCCGACCAGTCGCGGGAGCCACTCGCGGATCGCCTCGTCGGAGGTCAATTCGATGAACAACGTGGCGCACAGCTGGCCCACCTCAGGGATCAGCGGGTTGTACGCATCGAGCTCTTCCTGGATGCCCTGGTCGGTGGTGATGCCCTCGACCCGAGCCATCTCTTGGATCTGGAAGCGGATCGTGTCGCGGTTCTCGAAGGCCAGGCTGACGATGGTGCCGACGGCGACCCGGCGACGCCGGCGCAGCTCGATCATCGTCGCCCTGAACACTTCGCGGGTGCGCTCGTACTCACGGATGTCGGCGATGTCGGCGACGGTCAACTTGCGACTGCTGGCGGAGCTCATCGTTGCGTCGGCTCCTCGCTGATGCCGTAGGCGCGGGCGATCAACTGCAGTGGGTGCAGGGGCTGCCGACCGGTCTGCTCGGTGATCGCAGTGTTGGCCAGGTGGCAGTCGCCCGAGATCACCTCACCGTCGGCGCGGCGGATCTGATCCGCCAACTTCGTGGCGATCGGCACGCTGATGCCGGCGTTCTCGGCGCGCAACCCCCACATGCCGTCGATCCCGCTGCACTGCTGCACGAGGGTGACCTTGGCGCCTGTGAGCTTGATGAGGTCACGGCTCTTCAGTCCGGCGTTCTGGGCCTTCAGATGACACGGAGTGTGGTAGGTGACCGTGGCGGGCACATGCCCCTCGAAGTTGGTGTCGAGTGCGGTGCCCTCGGCCTTGTGCACCTTCATCAGGAACTCGGCCGCGTCGTAGGTGTGTGCAGCCACCAGCTCGGCATCGGGCCCGCCGACGTAGTTGACGTAGTCCTTCTTCAACACGTAGCCACACGTTGGTTGCGGAACGACGATGTCGTTGCCGCGACGGATCGACGCGGCCAGCGCCTTCACGTTCTGCTCGGCGACCTTGGTGAACTGCTCGACGTCGCCGCTGTGCAACCACGGTGCACCGCAACAACTGGCGCCGTCGACGAGCGAGCACTCGATGCCGTTGCGTTCGTAGACCTTGACGAGGTCGTGACCGATCGCCGGCTGCTGGTACTCGACCAGGCAGGTGGGGAACACGGCGACGCGACCCTGGCGCTTGGCGATGCGCACCCGCGGCCGTCGTTTGAACCAGGTCGTGAACCGCTGGCGGGCGTAAGGCGGCAGCAGGCGAACGCTCGAGACGCCCGTGACCTTCTCCATCGCCTTGCGAACGACACCGCCCTGCTTCGCGCCGAGCACCTTGTTGGCCATCGGGGCGGACAGCGTGGCGGCTTTGCCCAACAGATCGGTATGGCCCATCACCGTGTCGGTCACCCGATCACGAATGCTGACCTGCCCGGTGGCATGACGCATCGCGTCGTTGCGCAGCATGAGGCGAGGGAAGTCGAGCGCCCATTCGTGGAGCTCGGGGATGTAGGGGCAGTTGATGTGGCACAACTTGCACTGGAAGCACTCGTCGACAACTTGATCCTGCTGCGCCGGGGTCAGCCGCCCGGCATCTTGATCGTCGTGGCGGTCGATCATCTCGAACAGCGTCGGGAACGACGTGCAGAACTTGAAGCACAACCGACACCCGTGGCACAGGTCGTAGACCCGGGTCATCTCCTGACGGACATCTGCCTCGTCGAAGTACTTCGGGTGTTTGGGGTCGTAGGTGATGGTCATGTGGGGGCGACGAGAACACTGTGCGAGCAGGGGTGCTGCTGGGCATCGTACTGCCCCTCAGCACCCCCGATCTCGCTCAACTGAGAGCGTCGAGGCCCTGCTGGAAGCGACCTGCGTGGCTCTTCTCGGCGCGAGCGAGCGTCTCGAACCAGTCGGCGACTTCGGCAAAGCCTTCGTCGCGTGCGGTCTTTGCAAAGCCCGGGTACATCTGGGTGTACTCGTACGTCTCGCCGGCGACCGCCGACTTCAAGTTGTCGGCGGAGTCACCGATCGGCTCGCCCGTCACCGGGTCGCCGACCTGCGCCAGGTACTCGAGGTGACCATGTGCGTGCCCCGTCTCACCCTCGGCGACCGAACGGAACAGTGCCGATGTGTCGGGATAGCCCTCGACATCTGCCTTTTGGGCGAACCACAGGTAGCGGTGGTTGGCCTGACTCTCGCCGGCGAAGGCCTCTTTCAAGTTCTCGTGTGTCTTGGTGCCTTCGAGGCTCATGTTGCTTGCTCCTAGTTACCGGTGTTTGGGGGGATTGATTCGCCTGACGCGGCGGCGCAGCGCTGGCATCTGCCGGAGAACACGAGCCGAGCGGTCTCGGGCTGGAACCCGTCGAGTCCGTCGATCCGGGAAACGGCGAGGTTGTGCCCGTACACATCGACGACGTCGCCGCAGTCGGTGCACACGGCGTGGTGGTGGTCGTCGACGTTGGGGTCGAATCGAGATGGGCCGGACCCGACCGACACCAGTTGCAGCTCGCCCATTGCGGCAAGGTCGTTGAGGGTCTGATAGATCGTTCGCAGCGAGATTCCCGGCATGAGCTCGCTGGCCTGGGCGTGCAACCCCTCGGCCGTCGGGTGCACGGTGTTGCCGTGCAGCAGCCGGAACAACAGCTGGCGCTGCGGCGTGAGCTTCAGACCGTGCCGGCGGAACGCTGCGGAGAGCTCGGTCGGACTGCGCATGCGACGACTGTATTGCACGACGTACTGATTAATAACTCGTGCAAATATGAGGTTGCCGGCTCGGCCTACGGGGCGGCTCTCAGCAGTCTCTAGGATGAACGCCGATGCCTCCTGCCACACCCTTTCGACGCGCTGACATGCTGGACAGACTGGAGAGCGAGTCGTACGACGTCTTGGTGATCGGGGGCGGCATCACCGGCACCGGCGTGGCGCTCGATGCCGCGGCGCGCGGCCTGCGCACCGCACTGGTCGAGCGCGACGACTTCGCCTCCGGCACGTCGTCGAAGAGCTCGAAGCTCGTGCACGGCGGACTGCGATACCTGCAACAAGGTGAGATCCGCTTGGTGTACGAAGCGCTGCGGGAGCGCGAGCGGCTGTGCAAGAACGCTCCCCATCTCGTCAAGGTGCTGCCGTTCATGATCCCGATCCTGACCAGGGACGGCGTCGTCTCGCGCAAGATCGCTCGGGCGATGGGCTCGGCGATGTGGATGTACGACCTCACCGGCGGTTGGCGGATCGGCAAGATGCACCGACGGCTGAAGAAGGATGCCGCGTTCTCCCACCTGCCGACGATGCCGAAAGACCGCTTGGCGTCGGCATACCTGTACTTCGATGCCACGGTCGACGATGCCCGGCTGTGTCTCACCGTCGCCCGCACGGCGGCCGACCACGGCGCCACCGTGGTCAACCGCTGCCGAGTCGTGGAACTGACCAAGAACGACGACGGTCGCGCCTCGGGCGCAGTCGTTGATGCCAGCGGGCGATTGATCACTGTGCGCGCCAAGGTGATCGTCAACGCTGCGGGCGTGTGGTCCGACGAGGTACGCACGCTCGACGAGGGCGCCGACCCCGACTCCATCCGACCAGCCAAGGGCGTGCACATCACGGTCCCGTGGGAGAAGGTCCGCAACGACATTGCGGTCGTCATCCCCGTGCCGAAGGACAAGCGCAGCCTGTTCGTCGTGCCGTGGGGTCGCCGCGCCGATGGAACCTTCGAACACGCGTACATCGGCACGACCGACACCGACTACGACGGTTCGATCGACGACCCGCAGTGCTCGAAGGACGACATCACCTACGTGCTGCGTGCACTCAACGCGTCGATCACCACCGGGGTGACCGAAGCCGACATCACCGGCATGTGGGCGGGTCTGCGACCACTGGTCAAGAGTGCGTCGTCGGGCCGCACCGCGGATCTCTCCCGGCGACACAAGGTCAATCGCAGCACCAGCAACCTGATCACGGTCACCGGCGGCAAGCTGACGACCTACCGCGAGATGGCCCAAGACACCGTCGACGAGGTCTGCGAGGTGTTGGGCGTGCGCCGCAAGTCGACGACCAAGCGGCTGCCCCTGTTCGGCGCCGCGGGCTACCGCCAGCCGGCCGACGATGCGGCGCACCTTGCCAACCGCTACGGCACTGCCGCCGGTGACATCGTGGCGTTGCACGGCGCCGACGTGCGGCTGGGCGAACCGTTGGTGCCCGGACTTCCGTACACGAAGGCCGAGGCCGTGTACGCAGCACGGTCGGAGATGTCGGTCACGCTCGACGACGTGCTGTCGCGCCGCACTCGGGCCCGCCTGTTCGACCGACCGGCCACCGTTCAAGCCGCCGACGCCGTCGCCCGGTTGATCGCCCCCGACATGGGTTGGGACGACGCCGAAGTCGAGCGTCAGGTCCTCGAGTTCCGCACTTCGTGCGCAGCGGAGCAGACCGCAGGACAGACCTCGGAGGCCGACCTGCTCGGAGTCAATCGGTGACGGAACCGACGGCGCCGATCGAACTGACCGGGACCGAATCGCACCTCACCGGCCCGACGCATCAACCGAGCGAGCAACTGATCGAACGGCTGCAGGCGATCTGCGAGACCATTACGACGGCCGCCGAAACCGCCGAGGCCAGCCGCGACTGGTGGCCGTTGGCGATGCACTGGTCGTTGGCCGGCAGCGTTGCCCAGCGGGCCGGCGCGGTGTGCAGGCCGACCACCACCGAACAGGTTGCCGCAGTGTTGTCCGCGTGCTCCGCCGACGGGGTGCCCGTGACGGCGGCCGGTGGTCGCAGCGGGGTATCGGGTGCCTCGATCCCGGCCTTCGGCGGTGTCGTGCTGGATGTCACCGCAATGCAGGGGATCATCGACATCGACGCCCCGTCCGGCGTGGTCGAGGTGTGGTCCGGCACGTTCGGGCCCGACCTCGAGACCGAGTTGCGTCAACGATGCGCGATGACCATCGGCCACTTTCCCCAGAGCTTCGACATCGCCACCGTCGGTGGATGGGTGGCCTGCCGTGGCGCCGGACAGTACAGCACGCGCTACGGCAAGATCGACGACATGGTGGTCGGCCTCGAGGTCGTGCTGGCCGACGGCTCCGTCGTGCGCACCGGGCACGGCCCGGCCGCAGCGATGGGACCGGATCTCACCCACCTCTTCCTCGGCAGCGAGGGCACGCTGGGCGTGATCACCCGGGTGTGGCTGCGGGCCAATCCCGTACCCACGCACGAGCGCCGGGCCGCGTACGTGTTCGACGACTTCGAGACCGGGATCGAGGCATGCCGCCTGATCCTGCGCCGCGGGGCGACGCCCGCGGTGCTGCGCCTGTACGACGCCGTGGAGTCACAACGCGGGCACGGCGGCGACGGCACGCACTGTGTGCTGCTCGTGCTCGACGAAGGCGACATCGGCCTGGTCGAGGCAACGATCGGGGTCGTCGAAGACGAGTGCGCCGCAGCAGCATCAGCGTCGCCCGACCTCGTCGAGCATTGGCTGGCCCATCGCAACGACACCAACGCGCTACAGGAGCTGACCCGCAAAGGCTTCGTCGTCGACACGATGGAGATCGCCGCGCCGTGGTCGAAGCTGGCCACCATCTTCATCGAGGCTCGCCGAGCGTTGTTGGCCGTTCCGAACGCCCGCGCCGCCAGCTGCCATCTCTCGCACAGCTACCTCGACGGCGCCTGCCTCTACTTCACCTTCGCGGCAACTCCCCCGTTCGACCAGATCGAGGCGACGTACGTGTCGATGTGGGACGCCGGTCAACGAGCCGTGCTGGCCGCCGGTGGGAACCTGTCGCACCATCACGGCATCGGGCTCAATCGGTCGCGGTTCATGGCCGAGTCGATGGGCACGTCGCTCGACGTGTTGCAGTCGATCAAGGACGCCCTCGATCCGCTGGGCATCCTCAACCCGGGCAAACTCGGTCTGTCGTCGCCGTTCGGTGCGGTCGGCTGGCCATGAACAACCTCGACTGGAACGCACTCCGCGCCGGAGGCAGTGTGGCGTTGGTGTTCGCCATCCCGTTCGCCATTGCGGCGCGCATCGTTGCAGACGGAGACGGCAGCCCCGGTACAGCGTCGTTGCTCAGCCTGGCGGCATTGATCGGCTTCGTACTGGGCGCCGGGGTCGCTGCGTGGGCGCAACAACTGCAGCTACCGCTGAAGCACGGGATCATCTGCGCTGTCGGCACGTACGTCGCTGCCCAGACGGTCTTCATCATCGTGCGCGCGATCCGCGGCAACGACGTGCGATGGCTCGCCGCGCTGTTCAACCTCACGGCCGTTGCTGTCGCCGGTCTGATCGGCGGCGCACTGGGCAGCGCGCTGCAACGCCGCGGGTTCTACCCCTCATCGAGTAGAAGGTCGTCATGAGCGTGGTCGTGATCGACGTCGGTACGTCCGGGCTCCGCGCCGCCGTGGTCGACGGGGCCGGAGCCGTGCACGCACTCGAGTACCGAGCATTCCCACCATCGTCACCATTCCCGGGGCTCGTCGAGTTCGACGGCGCGGGTATGGCCGAGGCCGTGCTCGATGTGGCGACCAGGTCCCTGGCGGCCGCCGGCCCGGTTGCGGCCGTGGGGATCAGCAACCAGCGGGCCTCGACGTTGGTGTGGGATCGCGCGACCGGCGACCCGATCGGCCCGGGTCTCGGATGGCAGGACCTCCGCACCGTGTTCGACTGCATCACGGCCAAGGCCGAGCACGGGCTGGCGCTCGCGCCCAACCAGTCGGCGACGAAGGTCGCGTGGCTGCTCAACAACACTCCGGGGGCCCGCGACCGCGACCTGTGCTTCGGCACGGTCGACACGTGGGTCGCTTGGGTGCTGTCGCGCGGGTCTGTCCATGTGACCGACCCATCGAACGCTGCGGTCACCGGCTTGCTCACCGCCGACACGACCGAGTGGTCGGCAGAAGCGTGCGCGGCGCTGGGCGTACCGATGGAGATGCTGCCGGCGCTCGTCGACTCGACCGGAGTGTTCGGTCAGGCCACCGCGCTGCCGGGCGGGCCGCCGCTGGCGGCGCTCGTCGGCGACCAACAAGCCAGCCTGGTCGGCCAGGGGTGTGTGCGGCCCGGCCTGGCCAAGATCACGTTCGGCACGGGCGGGATGCTCGACGTGTGTACCGGGCCGACCGCCCCGACGTCGGCCCGGCGGAGTGACCACGGCACGTTCCCGATCGTCGCGTGGAGCCGCGCCGGGCAACGCACGTGGGGCGCCGAGGCGATCATGCTGTCGGCCGGCACCAACGTCGAATGGCTGCGCGACGACCTCGGCGTGATCGACACCGCAGCGCACAGCCACGATGTTGCCGCCCAATGCGAGCACACCGACGGCGTGTTCTATGTCCCGGCGCTGATGGGTCTCGGGACGCCGCATTGGGACTACGGCGCCCGCGGCACGTTGCTCGGCCTTACCCGGGGCTCCGGTCGGCCACAGTTGGTGCGTGCAGTGCTCGAAGGCATCGCTCATCGCGGGGCAGATCTGCTGGAGGCGGCCGAGGCCGACTTCGGTGACTCGATCGGCGCTATCCGCGTCGACGGCGGTATGAGCCAGAACCCCACGTTCATCCAGGCGCTGGCCAACGCGACGGGCCGGGCCATCGAGGTGTCGCCGCAGACCGAGGCGACCACGATCGGCGCGGCCTACCTCGCCGGTCTCGCCGTCGGGGTCTGGGGCTCGTTCGACGACATCGCCGCGGCGTGGCGGCCGCACGCCGTCGTGGAGCCGACCACCCCGCTCGACCGCCAGCAGTGGGCCCGCGCGATCGAGCGGGCCCGCGCGTGGATACCAGACCTGTCCGCTCTCGACTTCTAGAATTGCTCCGCTCACCCTCGGCAAGGAAGGCTGATGGTGAGCATCTCGAAAGGATTTCCTCGTGGACATCGATGTGACGGAGCCCGTACCGGCCGACAGCGCGCTGCGCCGTCGACTGCTGGGCATTGGGTTGGGTGGGGCCGCTGTCTCGCTGCTGCCATTCCTCATGGGTCGGGCCAGCGCGACCACGACCACCGGCTCGACGTCCGACACCACGCCGGCGACCACCACGACGGCGCCGCCGAAGCGCCCGAGCACAGACGACGTCTCCATGCTGGGGTTCGCCCAGTCGGTCGAGTTGGCCGCTCGCGACCTCTACGACGTGGCCCTCAGAACCAGCGGTTTCGAGGCCGACCAGCGAGCAGTGATCGCCACCATCCGCGAATCGCACGATGCCTACGCCGCGTCGCTGTCGGCCATCCTCGGTCGCCTTGCTCCCCAGACGCCCAACCCGGTCGTCGAGTCGCTGTCGTCGTCGTTTGCCGGCGAGACGTCGACGATCCTCGATGCTGCGTACAGCCTCGAATCCACCGCGGTAGCGACCCACACCGACATCCTCGGCAAGCTGCAAGGAACCGATGGGGCGACGTTGCTCGCCTCGATCCTGATCGTCGAAGCCCGCCACGGGACGGTGCTGGCGTACCTCAACGGCAAGACCGAGCTCGACGATCTGCTGGTCAACAATGAGGCCGACGCGCTGACGCCGGCGGAAGGGTGAGGCTGTGAGCCGTCTCGACAACAGCCACGACGACCTCCGCCGCGAACTGCGATCGCTCGGCGCGACCGCCGACCGCGATGCGCAGGCAGCGCAGCGGGTCTACAGCCAACTGTTCGAATCCCCCACCGCCTCGAGCGATGGCCGACGGGCGTTGTTCGGCCGCCGCGACATGCTGCGCATCGGCGGGTTCAGTGTCGCAACCGCCGCGGTCATCAGCGCGTGCGGCGAGCACGACCGTGGCCAGATCGGCCGTGTCGGGGCCGTCCCGACGACCGTCAAGCTGCCCGACGCCGTGGTCACCAACATCACGCTGCTGCGCACCGCCTCGTCGCTCGAGCACTCGGCCATCAACGTGTACAGCCTGGTCATCGGCAACAGCAACCTGATCGATCCGAAGCTGCAGGATGTGGCCAAGCGGTTCATGGACGACCACGTCGGCCACGCCAAGCTGTTCGAGAAGTTGACCACCGAAGCCGGTGGCACCCCGTGGACGTGTGGCAACCCGAAGATCGACGACACGATCATCAATCCGATCATCGCCCGCATCACCAAAGGCGCCGAGGCCACGGCGACGTCGAAGGCCATCGAGCCCAGCGACGACCCGCGGCGCGATGTGTTGAACTTCGCCCATGGTCTGGAAACACTGGCCGGAGCGACGTATCAAGCACTGGTTGCGCTGTTCTCCGATCCGTCGCTGCGCGGCGATGCCATGTCGGTCGGGGCCCGCGAGGCTCGCCACGCCGCTTTGCTGGCGCTGACCATCGATCCCGATCGTCCTGGCGGTCTGGTCAACTTCGACGACGCGGTCAATGCCGAGCCGGCGGCGCCGCCAACGACGATCGCACCGACGACCACGGTGCAGAACATCGCCAACCCCGTCGGTGGCAAGGCGGCGAGCCCTGCTCCGGTGCCCCAGACCGAGATCCCCAGCGTCACGGCGATCCCGGGGCAGTTCGGTGCGCTCGGGGCCACCCAGATCGTGGTCGGCAAGGGCGACGAGAACGGCACGCGCCTCAAGATGAACTTGGAGACGCCGAGCCTCAACTCGCTCGTCTACGAGTACATGAAGCCGAGTTGCTGAGCCGCTCGTACACTGTCGCCCGATGGTGAGTTGGCCGGGTGACCGCGGCATGGCACTCCGGTGACCATGTCGAGGAAAGTCGGGACTCCGTAGGGCAGAATGCTGGCGCGAGCCAG
>JAYVOI010000161.1:0-23962 GCA_043758005.1 Ilumatobacteraceae bacterium | reverse complement strand
GGCGCACGCTCTCCGCCCCTCCTGATCAGAGGTCCGCACCGCTGCGTTTGCGACTCGTCTCGGCGGGGTATGGCTGTTCGGAACACGGAGGCAAACATGTCGAGCATTGCAGTGGTGGCCAACACCGAGAAGATCGTCAAGAAGGACGCACGTCGATTGCGCGGCGCGCTCGCCTCAGCGGGCATCGGCGACGTGTACTGGGTCGACATCGAGAAGGGGTCCGACGCCAAAGCGGCTGCGAAGAAGGCCGTGAAGCGTGGTGCAACCACGGTCGTGGTGTGTGGCGGCGACGGCAGCGTCCGCGCCGCTTCTGAGGCGATCGTCGGCACCCAAACAGCGTTGGCCGTGGTGCCGAGCGGCACTGCAAACCTGTTCGCATCGGGCCTCGATCTGCCGAGCGACATCGACGAGATCGTCGAGCTGATCGCTCGCGGTGACCGTCGCAGCCTCGACACCGCCTCGTGCAACGGCCAGACGTTCAACGTGATGGCCGGGACCGGATTCGACGTCGACATGCTCAACGATGCCGAGGACGACAAGGAGCGCTTGGGCACGTTGGCATATGTGAGCGCCGCCCTCCGCGAGACACGACACCGGAAGATGTTCGATGCGAAGATCGAGATCGACGGCAAACCGTTCTACGAAGGCCCGGCCAGCTGCGTGCTGGTCGGCAACAGTGGCTCGCTGAAGGGTGGCGTCAAGGCGTTCCCCGGAGCCACCGCCACTGACGGCCGCCTTCACGTCGCCGCGGTGACCGCGGTCGGCAAACGCGAGTGGGCCAGCCTGATGGTCAGCGCGGTGTTCCGCCGGCAGCAATGGTCGAGCCATTCGGAGCTGGGCGAGGGAGAAGCGGTGACGGTGACGTTCGACAAGAAGCGCCGCTTCGAGCTCGATGGTGGGGTGAAGGGCAAGTCGAAGACGCTGGAGTTCGAGATCCAGCCACACTCCCTGCTGGTCTGCGCTCCGGTGTCGTGAGTCAGGCGGCCTTCAGCGCGCCAACTGATCAGGGCCTGCAGTCCACCTGGTGTGGAACGACTCGGCGAGGATGCGCCCGGCTGGGTCGGTGATCAGACCCTTTTCCAGGGCGATCCCGCCGGCGCTGATGTCGGCGTGGAAGACGCCGCCGAGCCATTCGTCGTCACCGAGGTCCGACAACGTGCGGTGGATGTGGATCGTGTAGTCGATGCTGATTCCGCCTGACGGCGGATCGATCCTGGTGAACGATGCCGGCGGGAACCAGTCGAGCGCCATCCCGAGCCAAGCGGCATCGATCACCCGCGGCTCGAGCGGTCGCATGTACCCGGCAACTCGCGCCCGTGGTCCGTGGCTGAACGGCAGGTCAGCCGGATCCAGCATGGCCACGCCGTGATCGAAGTGTCGGATGTCGGGCGGCGGGGTGATGGGCACGCACCGTTCGATCGGCGGCAGCCCGAGTTGCGGGATCGTCTCCCACGCCGTGCTCTCGACGGTGAACGCGGCGGTGACGGTGCTCACGACCACGGGGCGCGATGACTGCGAGATCGTGACCGAGAGGTTGGTGACCGAGCGACCCGACCGCAGCACCTCCACGTCGACGAACGCTGGTCCCGCAACAGCCGGACGAAGGAAGCTGGTAGTGACGGTTCTGATCGGACGGTCACCCACCGCTGACTGCCCGGCGAGGATCGCGATCGCAGCCAGGTAGCCACCGTGCATGCCCGTCAGCGACGACCACGCCGGATCCAGTTGCACCTCGAACCGCCCCGGACGATCGCTGTCGACCTGCAATGCCGTCGTGCGGTCGAACATCGTCGTGTTGTCGACGGCGGTCATGCGTAGGCCTCTTCGATGACGACCGGGTTGACGACCTGAGCAACCGCCCGCCTCGGCAAGCGCGATGTGAGGATCGACACGACGACACCGCTGATCACCAGCAACCACCACACGTGATGGAAGGCGTCGAGCGCCGTGACCGGCGTGATGCCTGCTGTGAACGCCACTGCGACAGCGACGCCCAGCGTGGCACCCAGGTTGCGGACGGCCTGGCTGACCGCCGCCCCCGACCCGAAGCGGTCCGGCGGGAGGCCTTGCACGGCAGCCGACGACAGTTGCGGCAGGCACAGGGCGACGCCGAGCCCACTCAAGATCACCGACGGCAGGTAGTGATCGACGTAGTCGGGCTGCAACGTGACGCGGTGGATCAACAGGAATCCGCTGAGTCCCCAGACGAGGCCACCGGGGATCAGCAGCCGTCGTTGGCCGACGCGTCCGGCCAATGTGCCGAACAGTGGAGCCGTTGCGGCGACGATCAGCGGGCCGACCGAGATCGCCATGCCAGCACGCAGGATCGAGTAATGCCACACGCCGGTCAGGAACAGCACGTTCCCGAGGAACATCGCCGAGAACCCGACGGCATACACCAGCGTCGCTGCGTTCGCCCATCGGAACGACCGCGATTCGAACAGGGCGAGGTCGAGTACCGGGTTCGGAACGACACGGCACCGTTGGACGAACCAGGCCACGAGGGCAAGTGCGATCACCTCGGTGCCGATGAACCTGGTGCTCACCCATCCCCACTCGTCGGTCTGCACGATGCCGTAGGCCGCCAACGCAAGACCGGCGACCAGGACAGCGATGCCTTCCGGGTCGGGCAGACGCCCCGGGTTCGGCTCGCGCCACTCGGGCAGCACGCGCCGACCGAGCAGGTAGCTGACGATCCCGACCGGGAGGTTGATGTAGAACGCCCACCGCCAACCGAGGTTCTCGATCACCAGGGCTCCCAATGTGGGGCCGGCAGCACCGGCGACGGCACCAACCGCGCCCCAGATCGCAACGGCGACCGGGATCTTGTGACGTGGGAAGGTCTGCAACACCAGCGCCAACGAGGCGGGCACCAACGCTGCCGCGGCGGCTGCTTGCAAGATGCGGGCCGCAACCAGGACGACGACCGTCGGGGCCACGCCGCACAACATCGATGCAACGGTGAAGAGCACCGCTGCGGTCAGGAACGTGCGTCGTCTGCCCAGTCGATCGGCGAGGCGACCCGCTGGGATCAGCAACGCCGCGAACACGATCGTGTAGGCGTTGAGGATCCACGACAGCGACGACGGGGCGGTGGAGGCGAACTGCGCCCTGATCGAAGGGAAGGCGACGAACAAGATGGTCGTGTCGAGGAACACTGCGAAGACCGCCAGGCTGGTGCTGGCCAGCACGACCCACGGGTTGCGTTCGGTTGCAGGCTCACGAGCCTCCGGCTCAGGGCTGGTTACTTGCATCGTGCCACCTCGGTATAGAATAGAGAACGATTAGTTGATAATTTATACTAAAGCGACTCTAGAGTGAGACCACGCACATGGCAACACAAAACTTCCCAAACCCCGACCGCACGTACGGGCAGTACTGCCCGATCGCCGCAGGCCTCGATCTGATCGGCGATCGATGGACGCTGCTGATCCTGCGTGAGCTGTCGATGGGCGATCAGCGATTCACCGATCTCCGCTCGGAGCTCACCGGCATCGCCCCGAACCTGCTGACCGAGCGGCTTCGCTCTCTCCAGGCGATCGGCATGGTGACCACCGCCGAGTTGCCACCGCCGGCTGCGCGCAGCGTGTACCGCCTGACTGACGAGGGGCGTCGCGTCGAACCGATTCTTCGTTCGGTCGCCCGCTTCGGCGTCTCCTACCTGACCGGCGACCCGAGCGACGTCTTCGACGCGTCACGCGTCGCGTTCGCATTGCTCGCGCCGTGGAGGCGACGACCTGAAACGACGCTGCGGGCTCGCTTGACCGCCATCAAAGAGGACGATGAAGCCGAGACGGTCGATCTCGTGCTCGGCCTCACGGGCATGCAGATCGAGCCACCGTCCGGCACGCCCGATGTGACGCTACGCGTCGTGATCACCGACCTCGTCCGAGCGCGTCAAACCGGCGAACCACTGGCGGGTCAGATCACCGGCAACGCCACGTCGCGGCGCATCTTCCTCGAGCAGTTCGGTCTCCGAATGGCCAAGCGTTGAACCGTCGGCCGGGAGCAGATGCGCCTTGCCGATCGCGGTAGCGTTCGGGTAGCCCGAACGGAGGATCACCGATGGGACGCTTCCACTATCACGCAGACGGCACGGGACATTCGCACGACGACGACGGCGACCACGACCACGACCACGAGCACGATCACGATCACGGGGTCGGTGACCACTCCGGCTACCAGACCGGTGGGCTGCGCGTCGAGGTGTTGGAAAAGATCCTCGGCGAGAACGACCGCACGGCCGACGCGAATCGCAGCGACTTCCACGATGCGGGAGTGCAGGTGGTCAACCTCATGTCGTCGCCGGGCGCAGGCAAGACCACCCTGCTGCGCGAAGTGCTGCTGATGCTGGGCTCGTCGGTGCGCGTCGGCATCGTCGAGGGCGATGTCGAGACCTCGATCGACGCCGACCGCCTCGCCGGGCTCGGCGCTCCCGTGTCGCTGGTCAACACCTCCAATGGCTTCGGCGGCGAGTGCCACCTCGACGCCACGATGGTGCGTTCGGCCCTTCCCCGGCTGCCGCTGGCCGACCTCGACCTGATCGTGATCGAGAACGTCGGCAATCTGGTGTGCCCAGCGGAGTTCGACGTGGGCGAGCACGCCCGGGCGATGGTGTTCTCCGTCACCGAGGGCGAGGAGAAGCCGCTGAAGTACCCGGTGATGTTTCGCAGTGCCGATGTGGTCATCGTCAACAAGATCGACCTCCTGCCCTACCTCGACTTCGATCTCGCCCTCTTCCACTCGAACCTGCGCGACGTCAATCCCGACGTGCGCACGATCGAGACGTCGGCGAAGACCGGCGCCGGCATCGCTGAGGTGTGCGCCTGGATGTCGGCGCTGGCGCAGCACGAATGACGACCGTTCGGCGCAAGCACGCCGGCGACCTGGTCGACCCGGCAGCTATTGCGCTCCGGCTCCGCGAGGAGGGTCACACCGTCGGCAAGACTCGCACCGCGATCCTCGATGCCGTACGCGCCAAGCAGCGAGCCTTCACCGCAGAGGAGCTGGCCGAGTCGGTCGGCGAGACCCACGTCTCCACCGTCTACCGCACGCTGGCGCTGTTGGAGGAGATCGGCGTCGTGCGTCACATCCACCTCTCGCACGGCCCGGCCATCTACGAACGCACCGCTGTCTCCACCGACATCCGCCACCTCGTCTGCGAGACGTGTGGCCGTCATGTCGCCGTACCGCGACGGGTGTTCGACACGGCGCGGCGCACGCTCGAGCGCGACTACGACTTCGTGCTCGACGGCTCGCACTTCGCCATCGTCGGCCGCTGCAAGGCGTGCGCTGACGCCGAATAGTGCAGCGAGCGCGATCTACCGCATCGCTGCGGTCACGGCAGCCATCGTCGGCATGCCGCCCCGGGCACCGACCTCGCCCACCGACAGCGACGCGGCGGCAACGGCGATGGGTACCGCTGCGGCGAGGTCGTCGCCCGCCGCCAGTCGAGCGGCGAGCACCCCGTTGAACGTGTCGCCCGCTCCGGTCGTGTCCTTCACCGCGACCGGTGCGGCCGGCAGCCGCCGAGCGGCGAGGTCGGCATCGACGACCAGCACCCCCTCGGCGCCCTGAGTGACCACGACTGCGTGGCGGCTGCGTTCGACGATCCGCAACGCGCTCTCGACCGCGGAATCGCCGCTGACACCGCCGAGCAACGACACCAGGTCGGCCAACTCCGATTCGTTCGGCGTGAGGATCGGGCCGAGGGTCAGCAACTCCCCGACGACCTCGAGAACCGGCGCCGGGTTCACGACGCACACGACCCCGGCGGCCGTGGATTCCTCGACCGCCGCGGCAACCGCCGCGGCGGGGATCTCCGTGCTCACCAACACGCATCCCGCTGCCGGGAGCGCGACCCGCAGGCAGCGCCGCACGTGCTGCGCCGTGACCGCGGCATTGGCGCCCGCGCCAACGGCAATCTGGTTCTCGCCACGCCCGTCGACGACGATCAACGCCACGCCCGTTGACTCCCCGGGCAAGACCGCCACATCGGTGACATCGATCCCCTCCCCGGCAAGCTCCGCCATCGCCGCAGCCCCCGTGTCGTCGTCACCGACCGCGCCGATCAAGCGCACCCTGGCGCCAACCCTCGCCGCGGCCACCGCGGCGTTCGCACCCTTTCCACCGCCGTATGTCTGCAGTCCACCACCGACGACCGTCTCGCCCGGCCCCGGCAGCCGCGGCGCCACCACGACCAGGTCCACGTTGATGGCCCCGACCACCACCACCCAAGCGTCACCGTCGGCATCGGTCATGGTGGCGGAGATTACTCAGCCAGATCCGCGCGGTGTGCAGGTTCAGTGGAGGGTGTGCGCATCGAACGTACACACTTCGCGTCGACACCGGTGATCCGCGGGCTGTGCTGCGGCGAAGACGAACCATGACCGACACGCTGTCGAAGCTCGACTACCGGGCGCTGCACGGACCGATGACGGATCGCCTCACGGCGCTCGGGCTCTCGCTGACTGCGGAGCAATGGTGTGCCCCGAGCCTCTGCGACGGATGGAGGGCCTGCGACGTCTACGGCCACATGACCGACGGCGGGGTCACACCCATGCACCGTGTGCTGCCACGCCTGCTGTTCCTCTATCGCGGCAACCTCAATCGAGGCTCGGCAGTCGAATCCGTGCGCTACGCCGACACCCACACGCAGGATGCGGTGATGGCCGAGTTCGAGCGGTCGAGCCACCACCCCGTGGGGATCGGCAAGGTCATCAAGGCATCCGAACTGCACATGGATCACATCGTCCACGAGATGGACATCCGCCGCGCCATCGGGATCGACAGCGAGTGGAGCGACAACGATCTCCGTGCCGCGCTCGACGCGGCGGTTCGCACCAAGACCCCGTTGATCGCACCAGCCAAGTCAGTCTCGGGGTTGCATTTCGTCGCCACCGATCTCGACTGGTCGTACGGGCCGACGGACGGGCCTGAGGTCGCCGGGCCGGCGGAAGATCTGCTGCTGGCGATGTGCGGCCGTCCGGTCGGGTTGATCACATTGCGCGGCGATGGGGTCGCTGTGAGCCGACTTCCACTCGGGCTGTCACACGCTGACCGTCTCTGAGACGGTGGCGCAGCGACCAACTTCGTACGTTCTGTCGTCGGAGAGGCGGGGCGGCGCAGTTCGCGATTCACGTTGCCAGGTCCTTGGATCAGCGCGAGCGAACAGACGCGCGGAGCGTCTGCGCGCACACACACACATTCACGAGGCGGCGGAGACCTCGACGCGGGCGTCGTTGAAGCTGGCGCCGCCGGCGAGATCGGCGAGGTGATCCGGGGCGAACACGTTGGCGGTGTAGCCCTCGTGCCCGTCGCGGCACCACATCCCCTTCGGCATCGTCGCCAGGCCCGGGCGCAGCGTGGCATCGACGGCGACGACTGCCTCGATCGTGTGGCGGCCATCAGTGATCCGGGCGCGATCGCCGTTGGCGAGTCCTCGGGCCGCGGCATCGTCGGGATGCAAGTGCACATCGGCCGAGGCGGGGGCGATGTTGCCGAACATCGAGCTGGTCGTGCGACTGGTGGCGGGAGTGATCAGCGTCAGCGGCAGCGCCGGCTGTTCGATGGGCCGGTAGACCGGCAACCGGTCGACGCCGTCGGCATCGAACACCAGCTGCACCTTGCCGCCCGGATCGACGTCTCGGAACTGCACGGTGCCGCCGTTCGGCCGCGTGGCGAAGGGCAGTACCCGGTCCCCCAGTGCCAGCCGGCGAACCCGCTGCGGGCTCGGGTCCCATTGGTGTGCATCGAGGCCGAAGCGCATCCCCACACCGACGCTGACCTCGTCGTTGGTGCGGCTCTCGCCGACACGTGGGATCACCGCCGGCGCTTCCTGCATGACGAACGACCCGTAGCTGCCGACGACCTCTTCGACCTCGAACTGCGATGTCGCCGGCAGGACCAGGTCGGCATATCGCGCCGTGTCGGTCATCGTCAGGTCGTGCACCACGGTGAACAGGTCCTCGCGGGCCAGACCCTCGAGCACGATGGCCTGCTCGGGACACGTCGCCGCCGGGTTCGAGCCCTGCACGAACAACACCTCGACGCGGCCCTCCTCGTCGTCGACGAGGATGCGACCGAGACGGTTCATGTTGATCGGCCGGCGCTCGGGTACCGGGGTATCGCCGACCACAGCACGTCGGATGGCGTCCTCCTCGTAGCCCACGCCACCGCTGATCGAGTTGAACACGCCCGAGCCCGGAATCCCGAACTGCCCGGCCAGGGCCGGCAGAGCGAACACGGCGCGACTGGCCGAGCCACCATTGCGGTTGCGCTCCTGGCCCCAACCGACACGCAGCATCGCCGGGCGGATGATGCCGTACATCTCGGCGAACCGCTCGATGTCGGCTGCTTCGATACCACAGACGGCGGCGGCACGCGTCACCGACCACTCCTCACAAGCGGCCAGGTACTCGTCAGCGCCGTCGACCCACCGGTCGATGAACGGGCGATCGATGTGGTTGTTGCGTTGCAGCAACCCGGCCACCGCCATGGCCAACACGCCGTCGGTGCCGGGCCGCACTGCGAGGTGCAGGTCGGCACGGGCCGCGATCGGTGTGCGCCTCGGGTCGACCACCACCACGGTCGCGCCGGCACGCCGGCGTTCCTCGATCACCGGCGACAGGTGCGGGTTCGACACGTTGGGGTTGGCGCCCCATACCACGATCAACTGGCTGTGTTGCAGGTCGTTCGGGTCGGCCGACGCCATGTCGCCATAGGTCCGGTCCCAGGCCTCGCCGACCGTCGCCGCACAGATCGTCATGTCGGTTCGGGCCGCACCCAGGTGCTCCCACACCAAGGGCGACAACCCGTGGCGGGCGAGGTTCCCGCCCGACGAGCTGTAGAGGTACGGCACCACCGACGGCCAACCATGGGCATCGACCGCCAATCGGATCCTGTCGGCAAACTCGTCGAGCGCCTCTTCCCACGTGATCTCCACGAACTCGCCCGAGCCCTTGCGACCGGCCCGCCGCATGGGTGTGGTGACGCGATCCTTGCCGTGCAGCAGTTGCGGCGTCTGCTTGACCTTGGCGCAGATCCAGCCGTTCGTTGCCGGGTTGGCGCCATTCGGCGCAGCATCGAGGGCGATCAACCGACCGTCCTCGACCGTTGCCTCGAGGCTGCAGCTATCCGGGCAGTCGAGCGAGCAGGCGGTGATGGTCCCCATGCCCGCGAGCGTAACGGTTGCCGGGATTCCGTCAGTCGCCCACCCGCGATACCTCGACGGCGACCGTCAGTTCCTGCGTCGCGGGGGAGCCGAACACCACGCCGCGTACTGGCGCCACATCGGCGTAGTCACGGCCCCAGCCGACGGTCACGTGGGTCATCGGCGGCGCTTTGTCGTTGGTCGGATCCACGTCGAGCCAACCCCACCCGGGGATGTACACCGAGCACCAGGCATGCGATGCATCGGCGCCCGCCAGTTTGATCTCCCCCGGCGGTGGCCGATTCTCGATGTAGCCGCTGACGTACCGGGCCGGCAGGCCGAGCGACCGCATCGTTCCGATGGCCAGATGGGCGAAGTCCTGGCACACGCCGCGCCGATGGGTCAACACGTCGGCCAGTGGCGTGGTGACATCGCTGAATGCGGGGTCGAACGCAAACTCGGTGAAGATGCGGTGCGACAGGTCGATCACCGCCTCGTGGAACGCGCGACCCGGCAGGAACGACCACGAGGCAAACCTGGCCAGGTCGGCCGACGGCGTGACCAGCGTGGATTCGATCGAGCACATCCTGGCCAACAGCCCATCGGGGCTGCCATCGGTGGCCACCAGGCCACGGAGCTCCTCCCACGGCGGCGACCACACGAGCGGCTCCGGCGGAATGATGTCGACCTCGCACGACCCGGTGACCACGAGTTGGTCGTGGACCTGCTCGACCGCCCGATACGACACGTGGTTGCCGAACGCGTCGAGGTACTCGTCGGAGTGATCAGCCTCCGGCAGCGTGGTGACCTCCGAACTCACCACGGTCTGCGTGGGTGTCTGGCGGGGGCGGAGATGGGCAATGGTGTGACCGTTGATCACCTGGGCGCTGTAGCGGTACTCGGTGGTGTGCTGCACGCGGTAGCGCATCAGCCGAAACCGCCCAGGCCGCGCCGCGCCGGGTGGGTGAACCAGGCCAGCATCAGCTCACGGATCAGCTCCAGCAGCGGCCCGCGCACGCCGAGCACCAGCTTGGAGAGCGAGTCGGGCCCTTCACCCAATCGACCCCGTGCTGCAGCGTCGAGGAACCGACGATGCTTCGACGCATCCGGGTTCCACGGCAGCGCGGCGAGGTGCTCGTTGATCCGGTCGAGCTGGAACACCAGCGAGCGTGGGTTGGAATCGTCGTGCACGAGCAAGTCCTCGATGGCGTCGATGCGCACGTCGCTGCGGTACCGCCTGCGGTAGGCGACCAGGCTCTCGCTGGCGCCGAGCACGAGGTCGTACACCGGCTGGGCGACATCGTCGCCGGGCGGATCACTGAGCGTCGCCTCGATGACTCCGAGCAGCAGTACGGCGCGCTCCAGCCGGCGACCGAGATCGAGGAACCGCCAACCCGGCCCGCGCACCATGCTCTCCATCACCAAACCTGCCAACGCGGCCAGATCGACCATGATCCGGTCGAGGCACTCGGTGACGAGGAACGGATCGCTGCGATCGGTGGTCGAGGCGAGGATCGCCCGCTCCGCATCCAGACCGTTCAGAACGCGCCACGTCGCCGTGGAGAGGAACTCACGCACACCACCGGCGTTGGCAGCGAGGTGACGAAGACTGTTGGCCACGGCACCGGACCGGTCGCCGAGCGCTGCAGCGACCTCGACCGCCAGCACGTCGGCGTCGTTCGAGGGAGCATCGGGCTCCTGCTCCTGAGGTCGTCCCCCGCTGACCGCACGCAGTGTGGAGATGGCGTGCCCGAGCCACGGCGAGGCGAGCAGTGCCGGGTCGCTGCCGTTGCGAGCGATGACCAACCTCGCGGCCCGGGTCGCTGCCTCGGCGCGCTCGGCGTTGCGCCCCAGCCAGAACAAGGCCTCCGCCGACCGGGTCGGCAGCGAGTCGCGCAGGTCGATCTGCGGGAGGCGGGCGCGGCGCGCAGTCGCCGTGGAACCGGCACTGATCCGTTGGACCGTGGGATCGGTCAGCACCCACACGTCCTTGCCGAACGCATCCGACGAGTTGATCACCAACTGCCCGGGCGCGACGTGCCGACCATGGCCCCCCGGCAGCACGATGGCGTCGTCGCCGATCCGCACGGTCTGCACGCGAATGCTGGCCGTGCCACTGCGCAAGTGACCGTCGACGGCCACGGGCGTGCTGGCGAACTCGATCTTGGGCTGCACCACGTATCGATGCGGCGCCGCCGTCATCCGTTCCAGCCAATCGGCCGTGCCCGAGTCGGTCAGCTCGTCGCCGAAGACCGATGGCGCCGGTGAGACGGGATCGGTGTCGTGGAACACGTACGCACGTGGGTCGGCGCGCACCGCGGCGAGCCGCTCGCGATCACCGCACCACCACGTCTCGATCGATGCCAGCTCCAACGTCTCGCCGAGCAGGTGTTGGGCTGCATCGGCCATGAACGGCTGCAGCCACAACCGGTCGGCCACGCCGCTGCCCAGCGAGTTGGCAACGCCGACGTTGCCTTCGCGCACCGCTTGCAGCAGTCCCGTCACTCCCCCGAGCCCCGACGGGCGCAGCTCGAGCGGATCCGACCCCGTATCGGCCAAGCGTCGGAACACGACATCGATCTGTTCGAGCCCGCCGAGGGTGCGCAGCCACACGCTGCCGCCCCGCGTGATCAGGTCGCCACTGCTGGCCAGGTGGTAGCCGAGATGGGTGGCCAGGTACGACGCTTCGACGAATCCCGGCCGCTGCGGATTGGGGCCCAGCAGGATCGTGCGCGGGCCGGTGACGGCGGGGGGCGCGACCGTCGACAGTGCCGTGCGGAGATCGGCGAACCATCCCGACAGCGGGCTGACCCCGAGGTGACGGAAGGGCTCCGGATACAGCCGCGACAGCACGGTGCGGTTCATCAACGCGTAGCCGCACCCGCTGGGCGCATCGGTGTGATCACGCATCAGCAGCCACTGGCCGGTGCTGTCGCGGACCAGGTCCGCGGCGTACAGCATCAGCCGCGGACGAGGCACGGTGACCCCGACGGCAGCGAGTTGGTAGGCCCGCGAGCCCATGACGGCTGCGGTCGGGATCACACCGTCGAGCAGCAGGCGGCGCGGCCCGTAGAGGTCGTCGAGTACTGCGTCGAGCACGCGAGTGCGTTGGCTCAGCCCCCGCTCGATGGCGCGCCACTCCGAGGCGCCGATCACATACGGGACCGGGTCGAGGCCCCACGGCATCCCGATCTCACGGTCGTCGTGGAAGACATGCCCGGCGCCTTCGGCAACCAGCAGCCGTTCGGCAACCATCTGGCGGCGCACGATCTCGTCGGCACCGAGTGTGGTCCACGTGCGGACCATCGACTCCCACTGCGGGCGCACTGCGCCGGTCTCGTCGACCAGCTCGTCGAACCGGCCGGCGACCGGCACGTACGAGGCGGGGACTTCGACGTCGATCACGTCAGCTCGGCCATGCCGTGTGGCCGAAGTAGGTGCCGGCGATGCGATCGCTGATCACAGCGATGGCGATCTGCAGGCGGTCAGCCTTGAGATGCAGTTCGTCGGCATCGAGCAACTCGGTCGGATTCGACGACGACAGCTCGACCAACGCCGCCCGGCACGCTGCCATCACCGATTCGCTGAACGGCAGTTCCCTCGCGCTCGACTGCACGCCGGCCAGGCAGTACGCCACCGAGCGCGGGAACGTGATCTCGTCGAGAATGAACCGGATCACCTCGGTCGCACCGTCGCCCATCGCCGACCGCCGGTTGTACATCTGCAGTGCCGAGAGCGATCGCAGCACGCTCGACCACTGCAGGTCGTCGTACAGCTCGGCGCGCTCCGGGCGTTCACCCAGCAGCAGACCGGCACGCACGTCGAGCACGCGTGTGATCATGTCGGCGCGCTCGATGTGCCGACCGAGGCGCAACATGGTGTAGGCCTCGTCGCGGCTCATGGTCGTCGTCAAGATGCCGAGCAGGCGCTGGTGCTCGGCGATCACCTTCTCCAGGAACCTCGAGCGGTAGCGCCGCTGCACTCCTTCGGCCGCGCCTCGCCCGGCGGCGAGGTAGAGATCGTTGACCGCGTTCCACGCCTGCGCCGGCAAGATGTCGCGGCAGGTGCGCAGGTTCTCGCGTGCGTGGCCGATGCTCGAATGCACGCTGCCGTGATTCAACGGATCGGCGACCAGGAACGTCACGATCGAGGCCTCGTCGCCGGTCCCATACCTCTTGTCGAACTCTTCGCGACCACCCGTGATGCCCAGCAGGTGATCCCAGTTGGGCGGGATCGTCAGCGGCAGATCGACGATCACGTTGGAGTGCTCGCGAACGATGCGGGCGGTGCCTTCGGCACGCTCCAGATAGCGGGCCGCCCAGTACAACCGTTCGGCCACTCGCGACAGCAGCATCAGGATTCCTCGACGACCCAGGTGTCCTTGGATCCGCCGCCCTGCGACGAGTTGACGACCAGTGAGCCGTCGACCAGCGCCACCCGGGTGAGGCCGCCCATCGTGACGTAGGTGTCGCGCCCCGACAGCACGAACGGCCGAAGATCGACGTGTCGCGGCGCCAGCTCGCCGGCGCACAGGGTCGGCGCGGTCGATAGCTTGAGGATCGGTTGAGCCACCCAGTTGCGCGGGTCGGCCTGGATGGCCGCGATCGCAGTTTCCAACTGCGCAGGGGTCGCCATGCTGCCGATCGTCAGCCCGTAGCCACCGCTCTCGTTGGCCGGCTTCAGCACGAGCTCGTGGGCGTGCTCGACCACGTGCTCCAACTCTTCGGCATACAGGCATCGATAGGTCGGCACGTTGGGCAGCAGCGGCTCTTCGTTCAAGTAGTAGCGGATGAAATCCGGCGCCCACGCGTAGACCACCTTGTCGTCGGCGACGCCGGCTCCTGGCGCGTTGGCGATGGCCACGTTGCCGGCGCGCCAGGCGCGCATCAGGCCGGGAACACCGAGTTGGGAATCCTTGCGGAAGACCTCCGGGTCGAGGAACTGATCGTCGATGCGGCGGTAGATCACATCGACCGGCTTGGGCCCATCGATGGTGCGCATCCACACCCGGTTGCTGGGATCGACGAACAGATCGGCGCCCTCGACCAGCGGCACACCCATCTGCTGGGCGAGGAACGAGTGCTCGAAGTAGGCGCTGTTGTAGACGCCGGGAGTCAGCACCACCACCTGTGGCGGGCGGACGCCCTGCAGCTGATCGGATGCCAGCGACACCAGCAGCCGGCGCAGATGGTCGGGGTAGTCGTCGACCGGCAGGATCGATTGCCGCTCGAACAGGTCGGCGAACGCCCGCTTGGAGATGGCCCGGTTCTGCAACAGGTAGCTGACACCCGACGGCACCCGCAGGTTGTCTTCGAGCACGTACACGACGCCGTCCGCATCGCGGACCAGGTCGCTTCCACAGATGTGCGCCCACACGCCGAACTTCGGCGACATGCCGGCGCACTCCGGACGCAGGTTCACCGAGTCGGTCAGCAGATCGCCAGGGAACACGCCGTCGGCCACGATCTGACGGTCGTGGTACACGTCGTCGATGAAGCGGTTCAGCGCGGCGAGGCGTTGCTTCAACCCGAGTTCGATGCGCGCCCACTCTGACGCGGCGATCACCCGTGGCACGATGTCCATCGGCCACGCGCGATCGGTGCCCTGACCGTCGTTGTAGACGGTGAAGGTGATGCCGAGCGCCAAGATGTCGACCTCGGCCAGGGCCTGGCGTTGCTGCAGCTCCTCGATGTCCAACGAGCGCAGGCGCTCGACCAGCGCCGCGGCGGCGGGGCGGGGCATGCCATGGGCGTCGACCAACTCGTCCCACAGGAGAGGGAGCGTGCGAAGGTCGGCCATTGGTCCACCCACGCTACATGATCGAAGATGACGCCAAGATGACGAGCTGGCGCGACGCAGTAGCATCCGCCCATGAGCCACGACGTTCGGTTCCAGGTGCTCGTGATCCCGAACGTTCCGTGGTCGCAGTACCTCGCCCGGTTCGAGCGCCTCGAGGCACTGGGCATCGACGTTGCCGCCGTGCCGGATCACTTCTGTGACTGGAGCAACCCGACCGGGCCCTGGCTCGAGGCCTGGACCGGTCTTGCCGCGATCGCGGCACGGACGTCGACCATGCGCCTGACGACCTGCGTGACCCAGATACCGCTGCGCAACCCGGCGGTGCTCGCCCATCAGGCCGTCACCGTGGATCACATCTCGGGCGGCCGTTTGGAGCTCGGCGTCGGCACCGGCCTGACCATCGACCCGTCGTGCGACATGATCGGGGTGCCGAATTGGACGACCGGCGAACGGGTCGCTCGGTTCGGCGAGTACATCGAGCTGCTCGACCAACTGCTGGCCGAGGGCACGACGATCTATCACGGCAGCTACTACTCCGCCAACGGCGCGGTGATGAACCCTGGTTCGGTGCAGCAGCCGCGCCTTCCGCTGATGGTCGCCGCGCTCGGCCCGCAGATGATGCGGCACGCTGCTGCGTACGCCGACATCTGGAACAGCTTGAGCTTTGCCTCCGACTTCGAGAAGCAACTGGCCGAGCTGGCCGATCGCTGCATGACGATGGACGAGCTGTGCGCAGAGCTCGAACGGGACCCCGCCACGCTGCGCCGGTCGTACACGATGTTCGATCCGAAGGCCCGGGCCAGCGGCGGCGCGATCGGTTACTACGAGTCCGACGAGGTGTTCGCCGACACCGTCCGACGCGTCACCGAGCTGGGGATCACGGAGATCTCGATGTACTACCCGGCGGTCGCGGAGCAGCTGCCGGCGTTCGAGCGGATAGCCACCGAGGTGCTACCCGAGTTGCGGCGCCGGCATGCGTAGCCCGCTGCTCGACGACCTCGCCGCGCGATGCGACGCGCTGGTGGGCGAAGGGCTGTTCAAGAGTGAGCGGGTGATCGCCTCCACGCAATCGGCGCACATCCGGCTGGCCGACGGCACGTCGGTGCTCAACCTGTGTGCCAACAACTACCTCGGCCTCGCCGATCATCCCGTCATCGTCGCTGCCGCCCACGAGGCGCTCGACCGGTACGGCTACGGCATGGCATCCGTGCGGTTCATCTGCGGGACACAGACGGAGCACAAGGAGTTGGAAGCTCGGCTCTCGAACTTCCTCGGCACCGACGACACGATCCTGTACGGATCGTGCTTCGACGCCAACGGCGGGTTGTTCGAGACCATCCTCGACGAGACCGACGCAGTGATCTCCGATGCCCTCAACCATGCGTCGATCATCGACGGCATTCGCCTCTGCCGCGCTCGCCGGTTGCGCTACGACAACAACGACATGCAGCAGTTGGAACAACGCCTGCTCGAGACGGCCGACGCCCGCTACAGGCTCATCGCCACCGATGGCGTGTTCTCGATGGATGGCGTGATGGCCAACCTGAACGCGATCTGTGATCTCGCCGAACGCCACGACGCGCTGGTGATGGTCGACGATTCGCACGCCGTCGGCCTCGTCGGCGCGCACGGCCGCGGCTCTCATGAGTTCGCCGAGGTGATGGGTCGCATCGACGTCATCACCGGCACCCTCGGGAAGGCCCTCGGAGGCGCGTCGGGCGGCTACACCTCGGGGCGACGCGAGATCATCGCGTGGTTACGGCAACGTTCGCGGCCGTATCTGTTCTCCAACTCGCTTGCGCCGGTCATCGCCGCAGCGACCATTCGAGTGCTCGACCTGCTCGAGTCCAGCGACGAGTTGCGGCTGCGGCTCGAACACAACGCCGCACGGTTCCGGGAAGGCATGGCGCGAGCCGGGTTCGCCCTCGCCGGTGCGGGGCATCCCATCATCCCCGTCATGCTCGGCGACGCACGCGTCGCCTCGGAAATGGCCGAGCGCCTGCTGGCCGAAGGGATCTATGTGATCGCGTTCTCCTTCCCCGTGGTGCCGCAAGACAAGGCCCGCATCCGCACTCAGATGTCAGCTGCGCACACCGACGACGACATCGATCGGGCGATCGACGCGTTCACCCGCGTCGGTCGGGCGATGGGACTGATCTCGTGAAGGCGCTCGTGAAGGCGCGACGCGAGCCCGGTCTGTGGCTGGAGGACGTACCGAAGCCGACCCCCGGCGATCGCGATGTGCTGATCCGCGTGCGCAAGACCTCGATCTGCGGCACTGACCTGCACATCCACCATTGGGATGCGTGGGCCCAAGCCACGATCCCCGTGCCGATGGTCGTCGGGCACGAGTTCATGGGCGAGATCGAACAACTCGGGAGCGACGTGATCGGGCTCGAGGTCGGCCAACGCGTCGCCGGCGAAGGCCACGTCACGTGTGGTCACTGCCGCAACTGCAAGGGCGGCCGCCGCGAGTTCTGCCACAACCACACTGGCGTCGGCGTCACCCGCCCTGGCGCCTTCGCCGAGTACGTCGTGATCCCGTCGGAGAACGTGTTCGTCGTGCCAGCGCACATCAGCGACAACGTGGCTGCCGTGCTCGACCCGTTGGGCAACGCCACGCACACGTCGCTGCGCTTCGACGTCGTCGGCGAAGACGTGCTGATCACGGGCGCCGGCCCGATCGGCATCCTGGCCACTGCGATCGTGCGCCACATCGGCGCCCGCAACGTGGTCGTCACCGACATCAACGCCTTCCGCCTCGACATGGCGGCCAAGCAGGGTGCCAGCCGCGTCGTCGACGTGCGCACCGAACAACTCGCTCCGGTGATGGCCGAGCTCGGCATGACCGAGGGGTTCGACGTCGGCCTGGAGATGTCGGGAGCCGAGGCCGCGTTCAACCAGATGCTCGATGCGATGAACCACGGCGGCCGAATCGCGGTGTTGGGCATCCCCGCCGGGCCGATGACGCTCGACATCAACGACGTGATCTTCAAGGGGCTCGAGATCCAGGGCATCTACGGCCGGCGGATCTTCGAGACCTGGTACAAGATGGCGGCGATGCTGCAGAGCGGCCTCGACGTGAGCGGCATCATCACCCACGAGCTCCCCGCCGACCGCTTCGAAGACGCGTTCACAATCGTCCACGGCGGCGAATGCGGCAAGGTCATCCTCGACTGGGCGTAGCGGCGCGTTCCTAGCCGGTCGAGGCGATCATGGCGTTGGTGGCCTCGCCACTCATCGTCGCCAGGTGGCTGTGCACGTCGTCGAACTCGAAGTACACGTCTTGCAGGTGGCGCGGGCCATCGGGTTGATAGGCGGTGCGCGCGTGCAGCACTCGGAAGCCGTTGACGAACAGGGTGTCGCCGGCCGAGAGCCGAAACGACACGTGGTTCGCGGGGTCCGCGATCGCCGCGCCGAGTAGCCGGTAGGCGCGATACCACTCCGCCAACTCGGTGTCGTCGAACGCCAGCGGTTGCATCAGCTGGTTGGAGAAGCGCAAGTGCACGAACCGGCCCGTTCGGTCGCGCACCACGAGCGGCGCCCGAGTGAACGCGTCGGCCTCGGTCGAGTACTGGCGGAAACCCACCTCGACCCGCGCCAGCACGTCGATTGCATCGGGGTGTTGTTGGTTCAGTCGATCGAGCACTGACCAGCCGTCGACGACCACGCTGTTGCCGCCCTGGGCTTCGTTGACCAGCATCGCCAGCACCTGACCACTCGGCGGATGGGTGTACTGCGCATTGTCGTTGTGCGGCGGCACCTCTTCGGCCGTGAAGGCGATGTTGTAGCCGGCCGGGTCGAGCTTGACGTCGAAGATCAGGCCG
This sequence comes from Ilumatobacteraceae bacterium, assembly GCA_043758005.1. Lineage (GTDB taxonomy): Bacteria > Actinomycetota > Acidimicrobiia > Acidimicrobiales > Ilumatobacteraceae > JAENVT01. Next base: position 5,185 of record JAYVOI010000161.1, on the reverse strand, counting down.
AGCGACGAGTCGCGCAGTGTGATGCCGAGCGACCGCAGCAGCTCGATCACCGTGCCGGGCTGTGTCGGCGAACCGGTGACCACGACCGCTCCGTCACGGCGGAGCGCCTCGAACATGTTGCGACGCGTGACCCGGTCGGCGATGCACTCGTGATGGTCGAACCGCTCGACCTCGTAGTCGGCGCTCCACAGTCGCGCGGTCCACGCGCCGCGCGCTCCAGTGATGCGAATCTTGGTCCAGTCGGCCGGCCCGTACGCCGACTGGTGGCCTCCGGCCCACCCGATCCTCAGTTGGCCGTCGACGACGTCGACAGTGCTGACCACGGGGGCCACCGACTCGGTCCATGGTTGCCACCGGCGCTCGTCGGTCTGGCGGATGCGGCACTCGTCGCACTGACAGTTGTCGCGCAGCCAGTCGGGCAGGAACGTGGCCGAACCCTCGCTGAACTGCACCACGATCCCGGCATCGGTGGCGAAGGCAGCCGACACGGCGCCTCCCGGCAACCGGCTACCGGCCGGACCCATCTCGATCTCTCGGAACACAACTCCCATGGCCCGCATCTCCCTTCGTGCCGAGATTAGTCGGCGCCGTTCGAACGAACGCCAGCGCTCATCGAATGCCGAGGGGATGGTGATCCCGCGGGCGGTCAGGCCTTGCGCCTGCGGATACCAGAGAGCGACGTGTTCCCGTTGACGGCGATGACGACGCCACCGTCGCGACGCTGCAGCCTGTCGTCCGCGTGCGCTAGAGACGGAGCCGCTGCGAGGGCGTACATTTGCATCATGACCTCCGTGAATTCCGACACTGCGTCTGCGTATCTGCACGAGTCCGATTGCCGGCTCGACGATTTCATCGCACTCGTCGAGCAGAACACCGACATCGCCGACTATCCGTTCGCCGAAGCGATCATCGAGAACGTGGTGAGCTACGACGGTGATCGGTTGCGGGCCGAGTGTGTGGATCCCGACACGCGGCGAGCGGTGCAATCCGAATTGAACAAGGCGTTCCTGCACGGACCGGGGATCGTCGTGTTCAAGCGGGCCTTCGCGGACACGTCGGTGATCGACGCGGTGACCAATGCGTTCAACGCGCTGATCGCCGAGCAGCACGCCCTCGGGATGAACGCCGGAGACCACTACGCCAAGCCGGGCGACAACGACCGGGTGTGGAACGCACTGGAGAAGTTGGCGGTCATGGCCCCCGACGAGTTCGTCACGTACTACAGCAACGACATCCTCAGCATGGCGTCGGCGGCGTGGCTCGGGCCAGGGTTCACGTTCACGTCGCAGGTCAACGTCGTCAACCCGGGTGGCGCCGCCCAGAAGCCGCACCGCGACTACCACCTCGGGTTCATGACCATCGATGAAGCAGCCGAGTTCCCCGCACACGTGCACCATCTGTCGGCGGCGCTCACGCTGCAAGGAGCGATTGCCCATTGCGACATGCCGGTCGAGAGCGGACCGACGATGTACCTCCCCCACGCCCAGAAGTACCTCCACGGCTACCTCGCCTGGTGGCGGCCGGAGTTCCGCGAATACTTCGAGCAGAACTACGTGCAACTACCGCTCGAAAAAGGTGATGCCGTCTTCTTCAACCCGGCGCTGTTCCACGCGGCCGGCACCAACCGCACGACCGACGTGCACCGCATGGCCAACCTGCTGCAGATCAACTCGCCACTCGGCAAGTGCCTGGAAACGATCGATCACGAGCGGATGTGCAACGCCGTCTACCCGTCGCTGCTGAAGCTCAAAGCGTCGGGCGCCCCGGCGCGCGATGTCGACAACGCCATCGGCGCGTGCGCCAACGGATATGCCTTCCCCACCAACCTCGATCGTGATCGGCCACTGCAGGGTTTGACGAACGATGACCAGGTCGATGTCGTGCGTCGTGCGGTCGCCGAGGAATGGACCAGCGACCAGCTCGCTGCCGAGCTCCGCGAGTACGCCTATCGCCGCCTGACGCACGGCGAGCTCTCCTCTTGAAGAAGCCTGCGCTCCGCCAACTCGATCTCATCGACAAGGCATCGCTGCCGCTCTTCGCGGTGACGATGCTGGCCGAGTACGCCGCGCTCCGCAAGGTGCCCAAGCGCACCCTGGGCGACCTGTACGACGCCGACGAGCGAACGTTGTCGGGTACGCACCTCCCGCCAGATCCGCTCGTGCCCCTCGGCTATGAGCGCAAGGACACGATCGCCAGCCTGACGATGCTCGCCGGTAACATCGCATTCGGCTTTGCGACGTTGTCGGCGTTCAGCAAGTTCGACCGCTTCCTGTTCAAGCACCGCATCGCCAACATCGGCACGCGGCGCGGCTCGATCGCCTCGGCGATGTTGCTGTGGGATTTCCTGTACTACTGGGACCACCGCTGGATGCACGAAGTGCGATTGCTGTGGGCCAACCACGTGACCCATCACAGTGGCGAGCGATACAACCTGTCGACCGCGCTGCGCCAACCCTGGTCGGGCTTCTTGACCTTCTGGGTGTTCGCCCCGATGCCACTGCTCGGGTTCCCCACCGCCAAGACCGCCAAGGCCGGCCAGCTCAACTTGTTGTACCAGTACTGGATCCACACGGAGGCGATCGACCGCCTGCCCAACCCGGTCGAGAAGGTTCTCAACACGCCGTCACACCATCGCGGCCACCATGGCGCCAACGAGCAGTACCTCGACAAGAACTACGGCGGCATCTTGATCCTGTGGGACAGGTTGTTCGGCACGTTCGAGCCGGAGGTGCGGCGCGTGAAGTACGGCCTGACCAAGAACATCCACACCTACAACCCGCTGCGCATCGCCTATCACGAGATGGCCGACATCGCCCGCGACGTGCGATCGGCGCATGGGTTGCGTCAGAAGTTGGGCCACGTGTTCGGCCGCCCCGGGTGGACGCCGGCGCGCTAGTCGCGACGGATCAAGCGGAAGTTGTCGGCGTCGAGGTCGGGGTCGGTCCACTGCCCGTTGCACACCAGGCCGGCGGCCAACGCACCGATCGCGTCGGCACTCTTCGCCGCGTAGCCGTTGGTGCCGACCGCCATCACCAAGCCCGTGTCGACGATCTCCAGATACGGCAACTTGGTGGGCGTGTCGGGGATCAGGCAGGGCTTGGTCGACCACGCCTCGACCTGCAGCCCCGGGAGCACGCCCAGCAGCAGACCCCGCAACCAGTCGAGATCGGCCTCGTGCAGCGTTCCCGACATCCACTCGCGCCGCTGCTCTGCCGACACCACCCACCGGTCGTGGCGGGTCGCGCCCAACTTCACGTAGATGTGGTCGTCGGGGTACTCGGTCGGCGGCACGATGTACAGGTGGTCGCTGGCGAGGTCGTCGACGATGATCGACGGCAGGCCGGCGAGGCGCCGCTGCTCGTCGGCCGCCACCCGGGCGAGCACCACGGTCTCGGCGACGACATCGATCAGCGGGCGCGGCATACCGGTCAACTCGTCGGCGTGCGGTCCGGCGGCCACCACCACCTTCGTGGCCTCGATTGCGGCCCCGTTGACGGTGCGCACGATCCATCCGAAGCCGTTCCGTTCGACGCCGACGACCTGCTCGCCGATCAACTCGGCACCCAGTTGCCGAGCCACTGCCAACTGCGCCGCGAGCATCAGCCGTGGATCGATGAATCCGCCCGGGGCCGGCTCGCGCAGGACGATGGCCGATGCCGGCACCGTGACGCGATCGTCGCCGATCGATCGGCCCGGTTCGTACCGGTCGAACTCGACGCCCAACTCGTCGGCGACGGCCACGGTCGACGCCAACCGTTCGGCATCGACCTCGGCGATCAGCACACCGACGGGGTGGTGGAACCCGATGCCGGATGCGGCCTCGATGCCGCCGTACTCGGCGATCGCCCGATCGGCCAGGATCGCCCATTCTCGGCGCTTGTCGAGCCGTCGGGTGATCCGTCCCGAGTCGTAATGGCTGGCGAACACTCCGGTGTGCGAGGCCCAATCGGCCGGCTCGCCGGGGCCGACTCCGACACACCGCCGGCCCGTTGCCGCCAGGTGCCGCAGTGCGGCGGCACCGACCAATCCGACACCGATCACGGCCACGTCGTAGCGAGTTGTCACGAGTCACACCTTACGGTCTGATCTTTACGCGAAAGTGGCGTCGCGGCGGTCTTCTTTACTGGTACAAAAGAGGGGTGAGCGCGACCGCCGTGAAGACCGAAACCTTCCGGTGGGACCGGCTCACCTATTCCTCGGCGCTCGGGTACGCACTGCTGGTCGGCGGGCTCAGCGTCGGCGTCGTCCTCGGCGAGCTCCGTCAACAGTTCCACCTCTCGGGGGTGATCGCGGCACTGCACGGCTCGACGTTCGGCTTCGCATCGCTGGCTGCCGGGATCTGGGGGGTGTCGGTCGTCGATCGGCTCGGCCGGCGCAGGTCTCTGCTGGTCGCCGCGGTGGCCATCAGCACCGGCATCACGATGTTCTGCCTCGGCCCGACCTGGCACGTCACCCTGGCCGGCACCGCGCTGGCCGGTCTCGGCGGCGCGCTGCTGGTGATGGTCATGCCTGCGTTGATCAGCGATCACCACGGCGAGCACCGCGCCGCCGCGTTCGCCGCCGTCAACGGGGCGCCGGGCATCGCCGGCGTGATGTTCAGCCTCGTGGTCGGCGCGGCACTGGCCCTCCACTACTCGTGGCGACCCCCGTACCTGATCCTGACAACAGTCATCGTGCTCGCGCTCACCGCTGTGGCCTGGCCCGTGCCAGTACCGGAGCCGCCTCGCCAGGGCTCGTTCAGCCTCGCCCTCCTGCGCGACCGCGACGTGTTCATCCCGTGGCTGCACATCGTCAACGCCGTGTTCTCCGAGTTCGCCGTCGGCGTGTGGGCAGCGACGTACCTCAAAGAGGTCGGCCATGCATCGGGTGGCCTCGCCGCCGCGCTGGCCGGCGTGTTCGGCGTGGCGATGTTCCTGTCACGCGTGCTGATGCCGACGATCATCCGCTACCTCGGCGATGCGACGGTGATGATCAGCTTCCTCGTGCTCGCCGCTGGCGCGCTGATCATGTGCTTCGCCCCGGGCTTGTTGCCCCGCGTTGCCGGCCTGACCATCGTCGGATTTGGCGGCGCCGCCCTGTACCCACTGACGGTCGACCGCCTGTATGCCTCGGCGGAGCACAAGATCGACTCGATCTCGCTCGGCGCCATCTGCATCCTCGCCTCCGGCACCGCAGTCACGCTGGG